>JAYVZW010000497.1:0-3097 GCA_043783015.1 Verrucomicrobiota bacterium | reverse complement strand
GCGGGCTGTTTGGGATTCAAGTCATTGGCGAGATTATTTTTATCTAGCGCATCAAAAGAATAGCGCCCAATTTCGCCGGGAATGGCCAAAGTCTTGGGACGCGTGTTGAGCCATGCCGCAAAGTCCGGGCTTTCTGTCTGGCTCTCCAATTGGAATTGTTTTTCCAATCCGGCGATTTTGCCCTTCATCGCTTCCATCCTGGTCTTGGCGGGCGCATCCATCATCATCAAGGCTGGTGTGGGTGGCGATGGCGTGAAGAAGGAATAAAGCCCGGCTTCATCGATGTTCTGGAACATGGAGAAGAACTGGTAGTATTCCTTCTGCGCGATGGGATCAAACTTATGATCGTGACAGCGGGCGCACTCGAAGGTCAGGCCGAGGAAAGCCGTGGCAAAAGTCTGCACGCGGTCGCAGACATACTCGACGCGATACTCTTCTTCCACGCTGCCGCCCTCGGCTTCTTGTTGGTGAAGGCGATTGAAGGCCGTGGCGAGAATCTGTTCATCCGTCGGATTCGGCAGGAGATCGCCCGCAAGCTGCCAGGTGATAAACTTGTCGAAAGACAGGTTTTCATTGAAGGCTTTGACCACCCAGTCGCGCCAGGGCCAGACTTCGCGCTCGCGATCCACTTGGAATCCATAGCTGTCCGCGTAACGCGAGATGTCGAGCCAGTCCACCGCCATGCGCTCGCCGTAATGCGGCGACTGCAATAAACGGTTCACCAGCTTTTCATAGGCATCGGGGGCTGCGTCACTGACAAACGCCTCAATCTCCTGTGGGGTCGGCGGCAGTCCGGTGAGATCAAAACTCACGCGCCGGATCAGTGTCTGCTTGTCGGCTTCCGGCTGTTGTTTGAGACTGCGATTGGAAAGCGCATCCACAATGATCGCATCCAAAGGCAATACGCCCTCGACCTTGGGTGTCTCCAACGGCTTCAAGGGGATGAACGACCAATGATCCTGATACTCCGCGCCCTCGGCGATCCATCGCTGCAAAATCTCGATCTCGGCCGGCGTCATGACCGGCAGTTTTGATTTTGCGGGCGGCATGTGATCGTCTGCGTCCGTCGTGGTCACGCGATCGATGATGCCGCTTTTAGCCGGATCGCCGGGAATGATGGCCTTTAACTTGACGGCAACATCGCGGACATCGAGCCGGAGATCCGCCTCGCGCTTTTTGGCATCGGGCCCATGACAAAAAAAGCACTTGTCTGAGAGAATCGGGCGGATGTCACGATTGAACTCGACCTTGGCGGGAGCCGCGTGAAGTGCTCCACTAGCTATGACGACCAACGCCGCAAAAATAGTATGTTTACCACTCATATGCTATTCGATTAAGCGAGCACACTCTTCACCACGTTGCCGTGGATGTCGGTGAGCCGGTAGTCACGGCCTTGGAAGCGATAGGTCAGACGCTCGTGATTTATCCCCAGCAGGTGCATGATGGTGGCGTTCAGATCGTGAACATGCACAGGGTCCTGCGTGATGTTGTAGCAATAGTCATCCGTGGCACCCAGCGTGAAGCCTTTCTTAACTCCGCCGCCAGCCATGAAGATGGTGAAGCAACGCGGATGATGATCGCGACCGTAATTCGTCTCCGTCAGCGCGCCCTGGGAGTAGATCGTGCGGCCAAACTCGCCGCCCCACACGATCAGAGTGTCATCCAGCAGCCCGCGCTCCTTGAGATCTTTGATGAGCGCGGCGGTAGGCTGGTCGGTGTCGCTGCACTGCCCCTTGAGGGCTGCTGGCAGGCCAAAGTGGTGATCCCAGCCCATGTGGAAGAGCTGCACACAGCGCACGTCTCGTTCCGCCAGACGGCGCGCCAGCAGGCAGTTCGCTGCGTAGGTGCCGGGCATTTTGACTTCCGGGCCATAGCTGTCCAGCACGTGCTGCGACTCCTTGGAAACATCGAGCAAATCAGGCACGCTGGTCTGCATCCGGAAAGCCATCTCGTATTGCGCAATGCGGGTCTGCGTTTCCGGGTCACCGAACTGCTCAAAGTCATGCTGGTTGATAGCCGCAATCTCATCAAGCTGTTGCCGGCGCATTGAGCGGTCCACACCCGCAGGATTCGACAGATACAAAACCGCGTCACCCTTGTTGCGGAACTTTACGCCTTGATGCTGCGTCGGCAGAAACCCGCTGGCCCAAAGCCGGTCATACAACGGCTGATCATCCCGCCTCCCCGTGCCGAAGGACGTGAGCACGACATAGGCGGGCAGGTCTTTGTTGTTGCTGCCAAGCCCATAGCTCAGCCATGAACCAATGCTTGGGCGGCCCGCGAGCTGCGAGCCGGTCTGGCAGAAGGTGATCGCCGGATCGTGATTGATGGCCTCGGTAAACATCGACTTGATGAAGCAAAGCTCATCCGCCACTCCAGAAATGTGCGGCATCAGATCGCTGAGCCAGGCACCACTCTGCCCGTGCTGGGCGAACTTAAAGATCGAGGGCGCGACCGGGAACGATTTCTGACCCGAAGTCATCGTCGTGAGCCGCTGTCCTTTGCGGATGTCTTCCGGCAAATTTTCCCCGCGCCGCTTATCCATCTGCGGCTTGGGATCAAACAAATCCATCTGGGACGGCGCACCTGACTGGAAGAGATAGATCACTCTCTTCGCTTTAGGCGCAAAATTCGGGAAGCCCGACAGTCCTCCCGCGGTTGACGCTGGCCGTGATTCACTCGCAAATAATGAAGCCAGTGCCATGCTGCCGAGCGCGGAAGCGCTGCGACCTAGAAAAAGGCGGCGGTTGAGTGTGTCTTGAAGTTGAAAGGCTGAGTTCATAATGAAATAGGTAAGTTGTTCAATCGCGAGTCACGACGCGATCAAGGTTCAGCAGGACTTCCGCCGTCGTCGTGTAAGCGGCGAGTTCTGCAGGATCGAGCGCGGTGTCGGGTTTCGACGCGCCTTGGGCGATGAGGTTTTTCGCATCGTCAGAATGCGATTTGAAGAAGGCGAGACGCTCATTGAAACCCTTTGCGAGCCCTTTGAGGACTGAGTCGTCAATCATCTTTGCCGTGGCACGCTTGAAGCCGTAGGCGATGCGCTCCTCCGGCGTCGTGGCATGCTTCATCATCTGCTCGGCAAGACCGCGTGAGG
>JAYVZW010000496.1:0-3099 GCA_043783015.1 Verrucomicrobiota bacterium | reverse complement strand
CGTTCAGAAACCTCGTCACTCGTGGCTCGAAGGATTAAGCGATGCAGCCGCAACCATTCAGACCGTTCCTCAGGGCTTAGAGAATTTTCACCCTGCGGAGGCCAGCGGAAATTTGATCGACCGAGCTTGTCAGGGGCATTTCCCGTCATGAGCGTATAGAGCGTCGTGGCTGCCCCGTATTGATCGGGATGTCCGCCGCTTTCCAGATAC
Organism: Verrucomicrobiota bacterium; assembly: GCA_043783015.1. Taxonomy (GTDB): domain Bacteria; phylum Verrucomicrobiota; class Verrucomicrobiia; order Verrucomicrobiales; family Verrucomicrobiaceae; genus VFKE01. The sequence goes on along the minus strand of JAYVZW010000496.1, from coordinate 2,889 downwards.
CATGACGGTGCACTGTATCCGGGAGTGCCACGTCGTGTGATGTTTTGCGTGTCTTCCCCCAGCAGACTGATGTCGCACAAACAAATTTGACCATGCAATTTCAGGATATTCTCAGGCTTCACGTCGCGATGAATAAGTCCTGCATCCGATAACACCTGCAGTCCTTCGAGCAGAGGCACCATGTTGCTGATGATCTCTTCGCTCGCGAACCATTTGCGCTCCTGTGCCCTCACTTCAATGATGGTCGCCAGTGTTTGCGGAACCCACGTCGCCTCTCCCGGATTGGTCGATCCAAAACCATCTGCGAGTGGCATGACGTAAAACAGTCCAGCATCAGTTCGGTTGATATGCTCAATCGGCATTAAAAAAGGTGAGCGGAGTTGACTCGCCACTTGCCTGTAGCGGATCAGGGCATCCAGTTCCTTTTCCAAAAGCCGTGGGTTGGATGTGGGGATGAACTTGATCGCCCGGTAATCGCCTATGGCTTCGGAACGGCAGAGCCATACCTCACCAAAGCCACCTGACCCGATAGAGCGGATCACGTGATAGCCATCAAGGATGTCTCCCGGTTTGAGCATGGAGTGGCATACACGATGGAACTTCGGATGCCAAGAGCATGACAAAATTATCCATGCCTCATGTTTACTTGATTCTGAATCTACTTCCGCATGGTCTGCGTGACACGCCACTTCGCCGAGTCCGCATCCGTGCTCCCCGCGTGAATTGCGTTCAGGGCGATGTTCAGGATGTCCCCGCCACTGAGTCCGCGTGAGAGGCCTGCGAGAAGCGGGAAATTGGCCTCGATCCGCGAGTCGCCGAACTTGCCAGCAGGTCGCTTCCACTTTGCGCGCGTCGGAGCCGCGGAGTGAGAGGTATGGTCATGGCGCGGACGATGACGGTGCCCACCCTGATTGAGTCCACGCCCAGATAGACGCTGCGTCACTTCCGACTGCGCATCATCATCACCAACCCGCCTCCGATGACCAGCAGCACCACGACGCCGGTGACCGCCAGCCACGTGCTCTTAGTCGCGGGCAAAGGCTTGGGCATCGCGCTGGGTGTCGCAATGAACTTGGGAGAAGGAATCCCGGTGGCGAAGGTGCTCACCACGCCGGAAGAAGTGACCTTGCTGATCTGGTGGGTGCCACCACACGCCGCGTAGAGGTTGCCGCTGTCGTCAAAGGCCAGACCGAGTGGGCTGGAGTTTGCGGGCAGGATCGCGAAGGTGCTCACCGCACCGCCGGGGGTGATCTTGCTGATCTGGTTGGCGACCAAATTCGCCACATAGAGGTTGCCGCGGCCATCAAAGGCCAGACCATTGGGCTTTGAGTTCGCAGGCAGCGTCGCAAAGACGCTCACCACGCCGCCGGAGGTGATCTTGCTGATCTTGTCTGCGTTCTGTTGCGCCACGTAAAGGTTGCCGCCGCCGTCAAAGGCCAGACCGGCAGGACTGGATCCCCCGGCCAGCGTCGCAAAGGTGCTCACCGCGCCGTCGGGAGTGATCTTGCTGATCTGGTTGGCGACGAAGTCCGCCGCGTAGAGGTTGCCGTTGCCGTCAAAGGCCAGACCGTAAGGTTTTGAACCGGCGGGCAGCGTCGCAAAAGTGGTCGCCACGCCGGCGAGGGTGATCTTGCTGATTTCGTCGGTGGCGAAATTCGCCACGTAGAGGTTGTGGCTGCCATCAAAGGCCAGACCGTGAGGGTCGGAGCCGTTGGGCGCGGGCTCGAAGGAAGTTACCGCGCCTGTGGCGCTCACCATGTTGATGGTTTGAGGGCCGTTGGAGACGTAAAAGGTCACCTCGCCCGAAGCGACGGGTGCGGTGACCAAGACGGCGGCGGCGAGGAGGAGCGTGGAGAGGTTGAGCGGAAGTTTCATGCAGTTGTGAAAGATGAACTGCTGTCAGTCTCGCAGAGCATTGATGCGTTCGTCAAGCTTATCTGAAACAGCCTGCACCTCGCGGCTTGTCGGCGGATCACAACGCTTATTGCTAGATGGCCTGGGTTTGTCAGGCGGGGGTGGAGTCCGCGATATTGACGAACTATGAACACACCGACCAAATCGCATCCTTCTGAAATCTGTCAACCCACGCCAGATTGCTCACTCCCCAATCACCCTCTTCTCCCGCCTCTTCCTCCCCGAGTGCTCCTCCTTCGCAGCCCGCGTCTTCTCAATCTCCCGCTCCAGCATAGCCTGCGTCATCTTCCACTTCACCGATACACATGCACGATGCCCGCGTGAATCGCGTTCAGCGAGATGTTGAGTATGTCACCGCCACTGAGGCCTGAACAACCATTGATACTTAAAGAAAGGCCCCTCAGGTGAGAAGGCTTTTCCGTTGACCAGCATGATTCACGCATATGGCTGACTTTCTGGAACGGTCTCAGGCGTCAACCGCGTGTGTCACAGGTGTATCATGACAGAGCCGGTGAATAGCACGGAATATACCGCACAGAATTCGTTTGGATGCGTCTCCTTGCCTCAAGATATTGGTAGTTCAATAAGCGTTCCTGGTCGTCGCGCCACGACTCCCGCATTCAGCTCTGCTGCTGCCCCTCATCATCGCTCGGGACCACAAGCACAGGACAATGGGCGCGTCTCAACACACCATCTGTTACGCTACCGATAAGTAAATTGTAGAACGTGCTGTGGTGATGTGATCCCAATATAATCATATCCGCCTCCAGTTTCTTAGTTTCCGTGAGCACGGTTTCTACATTTGCGCCTGTCAATTGCTGGATCGTTGCACGCACTCCGAATTTGACCAGTGAATCGCGCATTTCCAGTAGACGTGAGTATTCCTTCTTAACCACTTCCGGAGACGGTTCTTGCGTGATCGTCGGCGAGACAATTCCTAGGTCGACAACCACCGGTTCCTTTGCCACCACATGC
>JAYVZW010000495.1:0-3109 GCA_043783015.1 Verrucomicrobiota bacterium | reverse complement strand
GGCGGTTTTGATGGCGCGGCCAAAAACCTGCGCAGTTTCCGCGCGCTGTGGCACTACGCGATGCGTCGGTTGCCGTCGCTGCGCGGCGGCTACACGCTGGATTTCGACAGCACTTCGTTGCTGCATGAAGACGGACGGCAGGAAGGGGTAAAAATCGGTTATACGCGCAAGGGCCTCAAGCCGTGTCTCAAACCGCTGTTGGCGGTGCTTGAAGAAGCAAAGTTGGTGGCGCAGTTCTGGCTTCGATCGGGCAACTCGCCGTGCGCAAGTAACGTCGTCAGCTTCACTCTCGAACTCTTGAGCAATCTGCCACGGCATCTGCGACTGCGCTTGGTGCGCGCCGACAGCGGTTTCTGCGAGGATCGCTGGCTCTCGCTGCTTGAAGAGCGCCGTCTGCCTTACATTGTCGTGGCGGTTCTGCATCACAAGATCACCAGCTTGCTGCGCAAGGAGACAATCTGGCAGCCGAGTGCCGTGCCCGGAACCGACGTTGCAGAGATCATCTATCGCGGTGCGCGTTGGAGCCGGGATCGCCGCATCATCTTGATTCGTCATCGGCTCAACACCAAGACGCGCACCGGCGGCAAGATGCTGATCGAATGCCCCGGTTATGCGTATCAAGCGCTGGTGACCAGCCTGCCATCGGCCGTCCAGCCCATTGATGTCTGGCGTGATTACAACGGGCGTGCCGGCGTCGAAAATGTCATCAAGGAACTGGCGTATGGCTTCGGTTTGCCAAAACTTTGCTGCAAGAGCTTCTGGGCCACCGAAGCGGCATTGAGCCTGGCGGTGCTCACTTACAACTTGAGCGTGCTCTTTGCGCGCCACCTCGGCTGGCTGGATAAAGTCACCATCGGCACACTCCGCTTCCGGCTCTTCTCCACGGCCGGTATCCTCAGCCATGCCCAAGGCACCGCCCACATAAAACTGGGGATCCCGCTGCAAAACCGTCCCTGGTGGCGAGCCATCTGGGAAAAGCTTCTCTCCGAATTTCCCAACTGCAATGCAGTTGCCCAATCACCATGAAATCCACTCAAAAATCGGATGCCAACTGCATCGTTACGGCTAAGGGCATCCGCACCGACCGCGGCATTGTTGATCAGGACATCCAGACCGCCCAGTTCCTCATCGACCGTCTTAAAGACCCGCTCCACATCCTCCGGATTCGTGACATCAGCCACCATCCCCCGCGCCTCGGGTGAATTTTGCCGTATATCTTTCATAGCGTCTTCAAGTTCCCTTTGGTGTCTCCCGAAGATCAGCACTTTAGCACCTTCTGCGGAAAGTCGCAGCGCGATGGCTCTGCCCAACCCCGTGGTTCCACCGGTGATGAGAACCTTGCGGCCTTCAAGACTTTGATATTGAGTGTGGGCGGACTTGGATGTCATAAACGAGATATGGCAGATGGTTTGAACTTGAATCCCGAGGGTTTTCTGTTCGACTATTTGGCTGGTTCAGCGGTGTCACAACTGCGGACCAGACAGGCGTGGGACTCCTTGTTTGGATTTGGCCCTAATCCTTGTATTGAGGGCGACGCTTTCTGGGCCGGTCGCCTTCTCCGGTTGGTCCTTGAGAATTACCAGCTCCTTGGTTTTATCGGGGAGCTGTTCAAACGTCTTTAGATCTCTGCCAAAATCTTTTTCGGTTTTTTTGTGGTTCGGGTTTCATGAGGCTCAAGGCCGCGCTCAGTTTTCCACGGAGAAGCCGACTTTGATGGTCACCTGCCAGTGTTGCACCTTCCCCTTGTCGATGTTACCGCGCGTTTCGACTACCTGAAACCAGCACAGGTTCTTGACGGTTTTGTGCGCGCGTTGAATGGCCTTATCAACTGCGTCCTCGATGGAAGTGGTTGAGGTGCCAGTGAGTTCGATGAGTTTATAGACGTGGTCTTTCATGTTTGGTTCTTCCGGTATTCGCGCATCCGCGATCCTAGGCATGTCCGCCTAGTTGCAGCAGCCGCCGGCGGAGGATTCATTGATCGCTTTTTCGACCGCTTCACGGGTTTCGCCGGTGCGCTTCTGTATCCGGCCAAGCAATTCTTCCTGCTTGCCTTCGCTGTATTGGAGATCGTCGTCCGTGAGCTCGGCCCACTTCTGCTTCAACTTGCCCTTGGTGATGTTCCAGTCGCCTTTGATTTCGAGTGTAGTCATAGTGATTATTAATTTGCTGCTTTTCGTTTTGATTCGCCGCCAACGTGGCGGCAAAAGTGTTTCTGTCGTTCTTGCATTGCCGCTGCCCGTGAGCTAACCAGTCGTGCTGCGGGCCGACGTTGCCGGCTGATCAGCGGCAACCCTGCTTTGCGCCCGCTCATTTCAAGACATCGGTCGGCCAATAAGGGCGCCGTTCGTGATGGCCATAGAGCCGCTCCTCGAACTCACGCGTGATCGGCTGCGCATCGTCCCACTCCGGCGCGTTCTTGATCGCCTCGCGCGTGAGCCGCACGAAAACGCTTCTTTCTTCCCAACTGACTCGCTCGATCCATTCCGGTGAAAGAATGACTTTCTTCCCCAACCAGCTTCGCGAAACGACCACGTAGCGAATGCTCCAGCCGCCGTCATCGACAATGAAATCATCGACGTGGCCGATGTCGCCGTCGGTCGCGTGGATCGAGTAGCCAGTGACTTCGCTGGTGCTGCGCAGGTGCGGATCGGTCAGCGGGCGCTCAGCCTGGGCTTGGGGTGGCGGCACGAGCGGCGGGACGGCGCCGAACGCGATCGCTTCCGGCGCAAGCCAGTAACCCGGATAGCCGTAGTAGCGATGCCACTCCTCCTCGTGCTGCCGCGAGACGGGCTTGTCGGCTTCGATCGGCGGGCTGTTCTCGATCTGCTCTTTGGTGAGATGGACGGCGATGAGCTTGCTCTCCTCATCGATCGTGCCAAACGAGCGCGGCGCAATCAGCACCTGACGCCCGGTGAGCCAGCCGCCGGTGTCCACGACGACGTAGCGGACGATCCAGCTCTGGTCGTCGAAATAAAGCTCTTTGATTTTGCCGATCTCGCCGTCGCTCGCGGCGAGCGCGAAGTTTTTGAAGTTGGTGAATTGTCGCAGCATGGCGGGCTCCTTTGGTTGATGGAGGTTCGCGCGCGGGCCGCCAGACGGTTGTAAAAAG
>JAYVZW010000494.1:0-3114 GCA_043783015.1 Verrucomicrobiota bacterium | reverse complement strand
ATCCATGACGATGTGAACATGGAGCTCCTGAGTCTCCTCATAAAGACGGACAAAAAGTTTTTCCAACCGCGCATAAAGCCTCCAGTCAATCGCCCGGTAATCATCGCGCGCCGTGTAGTGCCGGTAGTCCTTGAACTCCCGCGTGTAGCCGGTCGCGGGAGTGCTCTGCTGGCCACGACGCATCAGCACCTTCCGCTTGCGCAAACGCAAGGCCAGCGTGCGCAGCCGGTCAAGGAACTGCGCGTCGAAGAGGTCTTGGTGTGTCATCTGGGGACGTAAGGGCGTTGATTCAGGCGGCAGACTGCGCGGGCGTCTGCACTTGCTTGAGCAGATCATCAATCAAGCCGTCCACTTTGATCTGCTGCGCCTCGCCTTCAAAGTTCAGGATGATACGGTGGCGCAGTGCGGCATGGGCGACACGCTGGATGTCCTCGGTGCTGACGGCGGTGCCGCCGCGCACCGCGCACCAGATGCGCGCGCCACGAACCAGCGCCTGCAACCCGCGCGGGCTGCTGCCGTAAGAAACATAGCGCTTCACTGCGGGAAGCACGCCGGCTTGATCGGGATGGGTGCCGAGCACAAGCGATGCGGCATAAGATGCGACTGGATCGGCCACCGGAAGCGCGGCGAGCGCGTGCTGCAATTGCATCAGCTCCGCGCCGCTGAGAACCGGTTTCAGTTCCGGCTCGTCGAAGCCCGTGGTGCGACGGGAGATTTCCACGAGGTTCTCCAACGTGGGGAACGGCACTTTGATCTTGAACATGAAGCGATCAAGCTGCGCCTCGGGCAGTGGATAGGTGCCCTCCATTTCCATTGGATTCTGGGTTGCGAGCACGAAAAACGGCTCCGGCAGCGGATGGCGATCGCCCCCGGTAGTGACGGCGTGTTCTTGCATAACTTCCAGCAGCGCGGCCTGCGTCTTGGGCGTGGCGCGGTTGATTTCGTCCACGAGGAGCAAGTTCTTAAAAACTGGGCCGCGCTCGAAGTGCAGCACGCGCCGCCCATGCGCGTCTTCGTTAACGATGTGAGTGCCTAGAATATCCGCCGGCATGAGATCGGGCGTGCATTGCACACGGCCGGGCTCAAGACCGACGACTTGGGACAACACGCGCACAAGATAGGTTTTGCCGAGTCCCGGCACGCCTTCGAGCAGCACATGGCCGCCACTGAAGATGCTTACAAGCGCATCGGTGAGCAGGTCGTCATATCCGACGATGGCTTTTTGTATCTCGGCTTTCAGCTTCGTGAAAAGGTCGCGAAACTTTGGCAAAGCTTCTTCAAGTTTAAGCGCGGGCTGTTCGGGCATGGGATGGATGTTAATGGGTATGAGATCAGTTTTCTTTTTCAAAGCGTTTGCGCAGCTCGGTAAAATATCGCCGCACCTGTTCGCGTCGCGCAGGAGGAAGCGCGGCATCATCAAGCGCGTTCTCCTCGGAGGCGATGGCATCCAATGCCGTGGCTTGCGCGCTACGTGTTGCGGCTTCGTTGTGAACTTGGCCTTCGACTGAACGGACAGAGGATTCGCCATCGGCGTTGCGTTGAGCATTGACGACTGACTGCTGCCCCGGCTTCGATTTTTCTGTTGGCTTGCCGTTCATTGGTGCCGCGCCATTGCCGGGCGGAAGACCACCGGGATTGGAACCAGGAATCGCGACCAGCATCGGAGTATCCGGCTTCTGATCTGACGGTGGCGCCTTGGGAACGGGAGCGAAGAGCATGGGCTTGTTTTCCTTGCCCTTTCCTTGGCGATCATTTTGCGGAGCTGGCGAGGGATTTTTGTCATCCTGTCCCGCACCGGGCGCAGGCGTGAGCATGGGAACTTTTTGTCCCGGACCTTGCGCACCCTGCCCCTGCGACGTGTTCGACATTCCAGGTGGCTGAAGGGACTGCATCTGCGGTGCGTTGGGCATCATCATCATCGGTTGCTGACCCCCGTCCTGACCTTGGTTGCCGGCCAGTTGTGACATGCCTTTCGTTCCCTGTCCGGCAGCGTTGCTGCCCGCGTCGCGCAGTTGCTGGGCGAGTTTTTCAAGTTCCTCACGCGCCTTATCCCGCGCGGCCATGGTGCGCATCTTGTCGGCAAGCAATTGAAATTCCTTGCCGGCTTCTTGAGGCAAAGATTGCGCGATATCTTTGTCCGCAGTGAGCACATGCTGCCCAACGATGCGCTCACTGTCCTCAGGTTGTGATTGCCGCCCGATCTCACGCAGCATCTCTCTCAGGCGATCGCATGTTTCAGTGGCGAGCTTTTCATCACGGAGCATGCCGGAGAGTTTCTGCGCTTCTTTCGCGGTGTTATCGGTCGATTTGTTTGCCACCGCATCTCCGAGTTCCGCGGTATCTGCGTGCCGGCGCATTTCCGCAATCATCGGGTCGGAAGCCCACAATAAATTCCCCGCGCCAAGTTTTTCCGCGAGCTTTTCGGCATCGCGCGCGCGCTTTTCGAGTTCTGACAAAACATCACGCACCGTCTCTGATTTCTGCTGCTCCAATGCTTTCGCGGTCCCGGCGATATCCCGCTGTAGATTCTCGAGTTCCTTTTTCTCGTCTGCGCTCAAGGCCTTCATCTTTTCCGCATCGATTTTTTTCTCCGCGAGTTTCTTTCCTTCGCGCCCGGCGATCCTTCGTCCTTCATCAGTGAGCTTTGCACCGGGCAGAGACCGGCCATTGCCGGGCATTATGATCAGCGTGAGTAGAAGCACCGGCAATGCGGCGAGCCAGCTTAAATCTGGCAAGGGAATGTCGCGTCTCAGCGAAAGCAGCGCCACCTGCAGCTCTCCACATTGTGCCGCGAGATGATGCTCCTGACCTCGATTGCGCTGCGGCTGCGATTCGAACCACCAAGCATTGGCAAAAGCATCACTCCGCTTCGTTTGTGCATCCCAGAATGCGAGCGCGGCATATGGTTGCGGCTTGCGCCACCAAGCGCTGAGGAATGCGCCCACAATCCAGAGCAGAATGAATGTCGCGGCCAGCCGTGCGCTGCTCCAAGTGAAACCCATCACGCGAAGCGCGATCAGTATGGCCAGCAGACCGGCAATGAACGGCACTGTCCGGGTCATTGCTCGCAACGCCTTGCGCAACCAAAGCCAACGAATGACCCGACGGGCCGCC
>JAYVZW010000493.1:0-3123 GCA_043783015.1 Verrucomicrobiota bacterium | reverse complement strand
ACATCGGCATCCAGCTTCCACTTGATGAACTGCTGCGTCGCGTCTGCCTTTGACCGCGCCGCGTGAGATTTTGTTACGGCCATGCCTACGATCATCACGCCAGAGACCATCACGCGCCCGGTCATCAGCCTGGACACGCCCTGGCAGGTTGTGATTCACAACGACCCGGTGAACCTCATGAGCTACGTCTCGTTCGTTATCAGGAAAATCTTCGGCTACACGGAGAAGGAGGCCGAACGGCTTATGCTTCAGGTGCATCAGCAAGGCCGGAGCATTGTCTGGACGGGCGCGCGCGAACGGGCGGAGCATTACGTCCGCGAGCTTCAAGGGCATCAGCTTCTGGCCACGCTGGAAAAAACAGACTGACATGCGGCTTTCCCTTCAAAAAAATCCACCGCGCTGGCGCATCACCGAGATGCAGGAGATACATTTGGAATTCCTGCGCCTCGCCGCTGAAGACGCCAGCATGAATGACTGCCCCGGCGGGCGCGAGCGCCTCTATCCGCCACCGGTTTCATCACACGATTTGGAAGAAGAAGAGGAACTGGTCGAGGACTGGAAAGAATTTGTCACCTCGGAGATGGAAATAAAATTCGCTGGAGACGTCGGCATGTTTCTTTCCGACCTCGATGACGCCAAGCCCGTGCGGCGCATCAGTGATGAAACACGTCCGCAGCAATACCGCCTCGACATTCCACTGGAGCACAGCATGGCCTGGTTCAGCACCTTGAATCAGGCGCGGCTGCTGCTTGATCTGAAATTCAAGCTTCACGCCCCGCCGGATGATCCAGCTTCCAGCGCCTTTCAGGAACAGGCGACCGCAGAGGACGATACCGTTCGCCTGCTCGTCCTGATGCGTTACGAATTCTATGCGTGGATCCAGGAATGGCTGGTGCGCCATGCGTTGTGAATCATAACCGCCGAGACGTGAATTAGTTTGCCGTCGCCCCTGGCGCTGCCATCATCAGGAATGATTGCCTATCTGCGCGGACAGCTTGTGGATGCCCTGCCGGGCCAGCTCACCGTTGATGTCCACGGCGTTGGCTACAAATGCCTCGTGCCGCTCAGCACTTATGACAAGCTCGTGGGGAGCACCGGCGAAGTGCGCTTGCTGACGCATCTGCACATCACCGACCGCGATCACACGCTGTTCGGATTCGCGACCAGTGATGAACGCGACCTCTTCAAGCTGCTGATGGATCGCGTCAGTGGCGTCGGCCCCAAGCTCGCGCTCGCCGTCCTCAGCGGCATGGCGGTGAATGATTTCAAGGACAACGTCATCCGCAGTGACGTGGCCGCGCTTTCCCGGATCAGCGGCGTCGGCAAAAAAACTGCCGAGCGCATCGTGCTCGAACTTAAGGACAAGGTCGGCATCGTGGACACCTGGCAGGCCGCGAAAGGCGGCGCCAATGCCAACGACCCTTCGGCAGTCGCGCAAACCGACGCTGTGCTGGCCCTGATCGCGCTTGGTTTCAAACAGGGCGACGCCCACAAAGCCGTGCAAGATGCCGCGAAGCGCGCCCCGGATGGAATCACCACCGACAAGCTTATTCGCGAGGCCTTGCGAGAGTTGCGATAAAAGGTGGAGCGCAACCCATGCGTGCTGTTCTCCAAGACAAACGCAATTTTGGCATTGGCTTTCGGCCTGATTTCACGTTTAATGTCTCTATGGCCAAATCCAAATCCACCAAAACAAAGAAGGTTGCTGGAAAAATCCAGAACGATGAGCGCACCTCATCCCAAGTCACGCATCCCCATCCGTCGGCGACCCGTGAGGACATCCGCACTACCGATCACCGCACCATGGGATCGCGTCAGTCGAAGAAACCCGCCGAACGCTCCAACCAGCGCCGACAGCCGAAAACGGGCGGCGCAGGTGGACACGGATTGGCTGGCAAAGCCGACCGTTCCAGCTCGACTTAGGAAAATCCCGGCGAGGCGCAAGAGTTAAATATCGCACAAAGAGTCTTGCCAGTCGCGCCGGCTTCATGCACAACGTGAGGCATGAAGCGCATTGTCTTTGTTCTTTTCTTCGTAATGGCCTCGGTGCAGGGCCACGCTGAAGCCGTCAAAGTCAGCTTCGCGCCTGACGGCAGTATGCTGCGCGGTGGCAAGCCCTATTTCATCAAAGGAGCTGGAGGGGAAAATAATCTGGATGAACTCGTGAAGCGCGGAGGAAATTCCTTTCGCACCTGGACGGAGGGCGGTCTGGCCGGCCAGCTGGATAATGCAAACGCGCTCGGTCTTACCGTCTGCGCCGGCATCTGGCTGGAGAAGGAGTGCAACTGGTTCTCTTATCACAAACCAGAGCACTGCGAGCGCCAGCTCGAACGCGTGCGTAAAACCATCCGGCAGCATCGCGATCATCCGGCCCTGCTGCTTTGGGGCCTGGGAAATGAAATTGAGGGCGATGGAAATGACGAGGCGATGTGGCAGCAACTCAACCGCCTCGCGCAAATGGTTCATGAGGAGGATCCGGCCCATCCTACTTTCACGGCCGTCGCCGGTCTTAGCCCGCCCAAGGCCGCGGGTCTGATCAAGCACACGCCCGACCTTGACATAGTGGGCATCAACACTTACGGCGGCCTCTTTAGTCTGCGTCAGCATCTCGAGAAAGTCGGCTGGACCAAGCCTTGGTTCTTGTCGGAATTCGGGCCCCAAGGTTTCTGGGAATCACCCAAAACAAAATGGAACGCGCCGCTCGAGCCCACCAGCACGCAGAAGGCCGCCATGATCCGCAACTGCTATGAAAAAGCCATCACGCCCGGCGGGCCATGCGCCGGCGGCTATATCTTCCTTTGGGGGGAAAAGCAGGAAGCAACATCGACATGGTTCGGCGTGTTCCTCAAGACTGGCGAAACCGTCGCCACCGCGGACTTGATGCAGGAACTCTGGAGCGGCAAGGCCCCCGACAATCGGGCGCCGATATTGAAATCATTCAAGTGCAGCACCACCACGATCAATCCATCGGAAACATTCACCGCCAATGTGGAGGCTTCTGACCCTGATGGCGACAAGCTGGAAGTGCGTTGGGAAATCATCAACGACACCAAGCGCCTTGACGCCAAGGGCAGTGAAATACCCCCAACCCCGTTGGATGGACTGATTCAATCCGAAGGCCTG
>JAYVZW010000492.1:0-3127 GCA_043783015.1 Verrucomicrobiota bacterium | reverse complement strand
GCGCGGGCCGGCGTGGGCGCCTTGGTTGGGAATCTGATTGTTGGAAAAACCGTCGACGAAGCCGTCTTTCCAGTCGTACGATTGAGTGCAACTGACTTTCGCGGCGAGGTTCAGGCCTTCCATTTTCGGTGCTGAACGCGCGCGGTCGACCAAGTCGGCGTCAGATTGGCGCGCGGAGGCTTCGGAACAGGCCAGCACGCCGCGCATCACGCCAGCGGAGCGCAACTTGCGCGTCAGGGCGCGCGTGTCGAGGCCTTCGATGCCGGGCACGCCAGCCTTGTTCAAGTAGCCGGACAGGTCGTCGTGCGAGCGGTAATTGCTGCGCACCGCGCTGAGTTCGCGGACGATGAATCCGTCGACCTGCGGCTTGTTGGATTCGACGTCCTGCAGGTTCACGCCGTAGTTGCCGATCAGCGGATAGGTCATGGCCACGATCTGGCCGCGATACGACGGGTCCGTCAGCACTTCCTGATAGCCGGTCATGGAGGTGTTAAAGCAAATCTCCCCCGTGCGCGTGTCCGCAGCACCGAATGCCTCACCTTCAAAATAACGCCCGTCTTCCAGGGCCAGGATCGCTTTGCTCATTGAAGCCTGCCGATACGTCGGCTTTGCAGCACGGGCAAGGCAAATGTCACAACCCACAGTCAGCCGCTGGCTGCAATTTCAGGTCGCATTACAACTCCGCCTGTCCGGGTCTCCTCGCCACCATCACCGGCCCAGCACAATGCTTAACCCAAGACCTACGAAGCCGATCTGAGTGATGCCCTCGATTCCTCCCGCATCTTTGCCCTGATGCCAGCATGAAAGAGGCTGGGAGGGTTAACAGCCATCCAGCTTGTCAGTCCTGAATCAGCAAAGCCCTAAAGCCTGCCTGCACGAAGTGTTGATCTGCGGTGAGCGCATCAGTTATTTCGTGCTCACTCATCACCACGAAAGAAATGCAATCAGTCAAAGACCACGCTTTGTCAGGGCGGGCCGCGAACAACTCCGTCCCTTGTTGAAGCAAATCAGAAGACAATGAAACCAACGTCACGTCGGGATGTCTCCGCACCATCTCATCCACCAGCGTGAAATCTGCGCGGTCCGATGGATCGGAAAAGGCCGCGCCTAGTTCCAGAAGAATGAACTCGGTCGTGACGATGTGCGCGGTCACGCCACGGGACATGGCCACGGCCTGATGATGGTATTGATCCCGCCGGTTGAGCAGGGCTTCAAACCAGACGGTGTCCGCGAATACCTTCATTTGCGGGGCGCGCCATGAAGGTAGTAATCGTGGTTGACGGCCATATCAGCTGGCCAATCGCGATTCTTCGCCAGCTTCAGCAACTCCGCAGCGAACGGTATAAGCGGACGCTCATCTTTCACCAGCACTTCCACCTGCACACCGTCCACCAGATGGACTTCTTCAGGAAGAACAACGACGCCGTTCTCAACTGTTCCCGTATAGCTCATGCGTTCTAGGATGCTCCATCTGACACCTGTGGGCAAGCTCCAATTCAATCTCTGATGTAGTCAATAGTTGACGTTCCCACTCCATCCAAGTAGCTGCCCCCCATGCCCACCACGATGACCCCCGTCGCATCAAGGCGCTAAAACTTTCACCCAAGCAGCGCATGGGACTTGCCACCCTGTTGATTGACAGCTTGGAACCGGCATCCGGCGTGGACAAAAAGCTGCTCCGTGAACTGACCAGACGCGCCAATGAACTTCGCAGTGGCAAAGTCAAGGGGCTGACCGCCGAAGATGCTTATGGCTTTTCGTTATAAGCTCGTTCATCACCCGGAAGCCGCCGCAGACTTCGCTTGGCCTTTGCTCAAGGAGCGGCGATTGGCAATCGCCGAGCATCATCCACCGCGCGAGCAGCTAATTATTCTTCCCAAAACTTCACTCACTTATGAGAGCTTCCTTTTTGCCGCTGCGCAGTTCGGGTTTTGACGGCGATTGCCAATCGCCGCTCCTTGTTTTGTGTGGCGACACTTGTCAGAGAATGCCGCGCACCATCTCGCTTTCGTAGAGGGTGTATTCGTCCTCATGGAGTTTCGCTTTGACCGGATTCCGCCGGATGTAGCGGACGCAGTTGGCCAAGTGCTGCTCATCACGAACGAGGCGATCAAAGTAATCCTTCTGCCAAAAGGTGCCGTTACGTTCCAACACCAAGTTAATCTCGCGCGCACTGCGACGTTTCCAAGCCTGCACCACCTTCTCAAGCGCACACGCCTGATTCAACACAAACAAGGCATGAACATGATTCGGCATGATGACCCAGTTGAGTTGGGCGTAGCGCTCCCCATCAAAGTGTCGCAGCGTATCCTCAAGTTTCGCGCGGCACCCCGCATCGCGCAGCGCACACGAACCATGCCCCGCATCCAGCCATCGTTCCATCGCGCGGGAAAAGCGACGATGATACTCACTGTCCACTTCCGCGCTCCACGGCTTCGGATGATGCACGAGCCACGCCTCGCGCTCGGCTGACCATTGATCGAGCAGATGCTTCGGAACGGCATCAGCGAGACGAATGGTCAGGAAATACACTGCCCCGTCCTGCTGCCAATGCGGCAGACGGTTCGCCGTCACTTCTGTCTTCGCGAAGGGATTGAAGAAATGAAGATCGCCAGAGTCCATTTGCGGAGTTGAAAGCAAGGGAGGTTGACTGGCAATCACAGATCTTCATACGCAGCGATAGCGTCTCTCTGGTTCTCCAGCCAGTTTGTTACTTCGTCACCAACGGTCCCATTTTCACGACTTCAAAATCACTTCCTTTCACACGGGACAGGGTGTGGAGATCGTCGTCATTCCATCGCGGATCCGGCGCGCCGCTGATGAACCAGTCGGAGCCGTTGTCGGCGAGGAGCATCCCGTATTTCTTCAAGGCGGTGAGGATGACCTGCGCCGGAGGCGGGAATTTGCTGATGTCAAAGCTGGCGCGAAGCCGCACGCGCATTCCCATGGGCGGCAGTTTGGCATCGGTCAGCTTGCTGGCAAAATGCGTGGCGGGTGCAATGTAGGCGCGGCGTGTCCGCTGGCAGGTGAAGCGCAGGGCGTGGTTGATGACTTTGCGCTCCATGACTTCATCGTATCGAACCAGACCGGGGAAGACCGGAAGTCCTGCGGCGTCGGCGGAGGTCCA
>JAYVZW010000491.1:0-3142 GCA_043783015.1 Verrucomicrobiota bacterium | reverse complement strand
TTGGCAGTTCATTTTCCACGCTGCACCCGGCGGCAATCATGACCTCAGGATGCTCGCGGACCGCCCAAGCGTATCCTTGATCCTCGTTCAACCAGCGGGCGGCTTCATGGCGCGCCTTGACCACCTCCGCATTCAATCGCGATACGCAAGCCAGCACACTAGTCCGCGCCAGTCCCTCCGTGTTGAAAGGCTTCGGGTCTGTCCATGAGGTCGCCACACCGCTGCAATTTCCATCCGCCCGCCATGCGGCATTGCGCCGGTCTTGCTTTACCGCATCGAGAATCACCGGATATCGGCCAATGGAGTGATTCCCCACATGATGATGCTCATGCCAGACCAGACCGTTATCCACCAGCAATGGCATCAGTGTTTTCATGCCGGTCTTGTTCCAACTGCGGGGACTGGATGCGGAAAATCCCGTGCGCATGTAAAGCCGGCCCGCTCCAAATTCGGATTTGAGCTTCTCGATGTCTTTGCGCCGGGCAGTGTCGTTGTAGCGCGCGTCGTCGTAAGTTTCATGGATGGGCACCAGATAAAAGGTGTTCTTCCAGCCAGGCTTGGGCAGCACGGGATGCTCCTTCGCGCGAGCCATGCTGAGCGGATAGATGGCGATTTCTTTCAACTCCACCTCGTGCTTCCCTCTTTCCGGTTTGAGGCACAGAGTTTTGAATTCACCGGGCTCCACGGTGAACCAGACTGTTTGCCAGTCCGGCTGGCCCAACACCATTTTCCGCAGCATACCGCGCGAACCGAATTTCCCATCGGCTCCAGCCGGATAAAGCTCGAGATAAGACATCTCCTCGGTCTGACGGCAAACAATCTTGATCGCCGAAGGGCCAGTCAGCATGGACGGAAGCGTGGCGACAAATGAGGGATCAACGCCCTTGGATTGAAGCAACACCCCGCTGGAAGTGGCCGTCGCCGTGAGATTTTTGCCTGCATTCCACGTTGCGCGGTCTTCCTGCTTTGAAAAATCCCAACGGATCGCAGGTGTTGCCCGAGACAATGAAAAAGTTTTCTCCAGCCAGTCAAAGCCTGCCTGTTCTGCTGGCTGACCTTGCACCGATGAAAGACTGATGACCAGAAAGATGCTGGCTAAGAAAATACAAGTGAAGCGTGACATGAACGGCAATCATAGCCGCATTTTCGCTTTGGCAATGGCCTGCACTCGGAAACTGACCATGGAATATCCTTGCCTTGCGCGGCGCGGTTTGTCATCATGATGGCCTTATGAGCAAAACAAATTCATTCCTAGTCGTCGCCGCCATCGCCAGCTTTGTCATGTGCGGAATCACCCTGGCCGGTCCTAAAACCTATCAAGTGACCGGGCCAGTGCTCGAAGTCACTGACACCAGCGTCACCGTCCAGAAAGGCGATGACAAATGGGAGCTGGCCCGCGATGCCAGCACCAAGATCACGGGCGAGCTGAAGGTCGGCGCCAAAGTTACTATCGAATACACCATGAGCGCCACGAACGTGGAAGTGAAAGGTGCCGATGCCAAGCCGGAGAAACCCGCGAAGAAAGACGCGCCGAAGAAGGACAAGAAGTAAACCACGTCCTATGATTCACGGGGGCGCTGGCGACAGCGCCCCTTTTTTGTGCAGTGGAGCGCGGACACTCTTGTCCGCCCAAGTCCGTAATATGCCAATATTTTTGTGCCCTACAATGCTGCTGACAAACCGATAAATTTGTGCATGCTCCTTAATAATTGGGCCATTCTCCCGCCTCGTGTAAATAAAAGCCAAAACCTCTCCCGATAATCTACAATGAGCAGGCGTTTCCAAGTCGTTTTGCTGGTCACCGCTTTCACGGTGATTGTGCTAGGGTCAATTTGGTTCGTTCTCCAGTATTTCGCCTCCGTCGCTCTTAGCGCCGGGAGCTTCGACTATTCTGGAGCACAGATTACTCCGGATGTCATCAAGCTCCATTGTCCTACCTACGGAGTGATGGAGGGCGCGAGATTTCTCCATGTCCGCAACCTCGAAGGCATGACAGGCGGCCAGTTTACGATCCAGTTTGAGCTACCCGCCAACCAATTGGCCGCGTTTCTTGCCGAGAGCCCCTTCAAGGACGCCATCCTCGAATCTAATTCCGTTCCCAGCGAGTTCCTTGCTCCTTCGTGGCTACCTGCAGGGCGTTACATCGAGCTCGAATCAAGCAAAGCATTCTCATCCGCTTCCGCCACCACAGGCCACACCTATTACACCCTTCTTATCGACCGCACTCGTTCAGACATTTACGTGATTTACTATCGATCCACCTCGTGAGAAGACCCATGACGAAATACGTCCGGGGGCCGTTCGCAGGAAGTCCGCGAGGTCGCAGACTTGAGCACGCGGGGCGCGTGCTCTCCAAAAACCCCGCTTCCTTAAGAAGCCTGCCTGTTAGCGTTCCGTGTAGGGCCTAATATAGATGTCGGATTACAAACTGAATGCAGCACAAGAGGGCGTTGCGAAGGCAACGAGCGCGTGGTTGGTTGGGCGGATGCCGGATTCCATGAACGACCTCTCACCTGCTGAACTGCGACGCTATGCTCGGCATCTGAGCATTCCTGAATTCGGCCTGGAAGGACAGCGGAAACTGAAGGCGGCGCGGGTGCTGTGCATCGGCGCGGGCGGGCTGGGGTCGCCGGTGGCGATGCATCTGGCAGCGGCGGGTGTGGGAACACTGGGTATCGTGGATGCGGATGTGGTGGAGGAATCAAACCTGCAGCGGCAGCTTGTGCATGGCACCAAGGATTTGGGCAAGAGCAAGGTGGAGTCGGCGAGCGAGCGATTGCGGGACATCAACCCGAATGTCGAGATCATACCCTATGCGTTGCGCTTCACGCGGGAAAACGCGATGGAGATCGTGCGCGATTACGATGTGGTGATTGATGGCACGGATAATTTCCCGACGCGTTATCTGAGCAACGATGTATGCGTGTTGCTGAAGAAGCCGAATGTTTATGGATCCATCCTGCGCTTCGAGGGCCAGTGCAGTGTGTTCGCGCCGCATCTGGGCGGACCGTGCTATCGCTGTCTCTCGCCACAACCGCCCGCGCCGGGCCTGGTGCCGTCGTGTGCGGAGGGTGGCGTGCTGGGCGTGATGCCGGGGATCATCGGAACGATGCAGGCGACGGAAGCCATCAAGCTGATCACG
>JAYVZW010000490.1:0-3144 GCA_043783015.1 Verrucomicrobiota bacterium | reverse complement strand
AACGGTTGTTGAACGATTTGCGGTTGAGTGACCCAGGACTTACTCCTTGGGGGAAGCTTTTCCCCGCTTCGGTCCCGACGTTTGTGTTATGAACATGGTGTTTGCGCGTGCCATTCATCAAGCCAACGGCTTGCCAGCACCGTAGCCGGTGGTCGAGCCTCGGTTTGGCGAGGCGACACCACTGGATGGGTTCCGTGATGACCCTCAACCCGGCGGGGTGAAAGCAACGTTCTGCAACACCCTCTATCAAGATATTGTGGAAAACACGAAGTGGTCCTGGAGATGGAGATGGAGATGGGTAGAGACCATGGCTGCCACCCCGCTGGGGTGGGGATTTCTTGCGTGAAGATACCGGTGGTGTCGCTCCGCTTAACCGACCGGCTACGGTGCTGGGAAGCCTCCGGCTTTGCCGAGGCGCGCCTTCATGCGTCTGCAATACTCGCCGAGCTTGTGCTCGCTGTTGCGCAACGACTGCGCGGCCATGCGCTGCACGGCGGCGACGCGGCTGACGACTTTGCGCGTCTTGGCCTTGACCGGCATATTAGGGCAGGCGGTGCGCCTGCCCTACAGACCTATGTTCGATCAGCGGGGGCTTACAACTTGTAGAACTGTTCCCAGCCTTTGCGGGGTGGGGGACCTTGCAGGAGCTGGCTGGCAGTGGCGTTGTTCGTGATTTGTTGGGTTTCACGATCAAAGACCAGTTCACCACCCAGACGCTGGGCCAGCACTCCCAAGCAGAAGACTTGCGTGAGCGGAGCGCCGACATCGAAGGGTGAACGGGTTTTCTCCTTGCCGAGCACGCTCAGGATGAAGTTGGCGTAGTGGTCGGAATTCTTGCCCGTGATACGAGGCAGCTTGCTGCCCAAGTCCTTCATTTTTTCTTCGGGGATGATGCGCAGGGCGTCGCTATGGGTGCCGCCTTTGAAGACGAGGTCTTTGCTGTAGATGATCTTTCCGTTTTTTTCGATCTTTTTATCGGCGGCCAGTTCTGCGGGGCGGGGCGGGAGGTTGCTCACGCCGTCATACCAGGAAATGGCAACGGGCGGCATGTCGCCGCGTTTCGGGAAATCGAACCGGATGGTGGAGGCTTGGGGAAAGATGAATTCGCTGGGGCCGTCGCGCTTCACGGCGGTGATTTTCTCGGGCATTCCGAGTTCAAGGAATTCGTGAATGGTATCAAGAATGTGCGGGCCCCAGTCACCGAAGGCGCCATCGCCGTAGTCGAACCAACTGCGCCAGTTGCCAGGGTGGAGCTCGGGATCATAGGGATGCTCAGGGGCGGTGCCGAGCCAGGTGTCCCAGTCCAGACCTGCGGGCGTGGCCATGCCGGCGGGATACCCATTCACCTTCCATCCGTGCCAACGGCGGGGGCTGTTCATGTAGGCATCCACGCGGGTGACGTCCTTGATGATGCCGGCTTCCTTCCAGGCTTTGAACTGAAAGTAGTTGGCGCCCGAGTGCCCTTGGTTGCCCATCTGGGTCACCACTTTGTGCCGCCTGGCAGCATCCATCATGAGCTTGCATTCATTGAAGGTGTGCGCCAGCGGCTTCTCCACATAGACATGTTTTCCTAACGACATGGCGAGCATGGTGATGGGGAAATGGGAATGATCAGGCACGGCCACGGTGCAGGCATCAATGTCCTTGCCCATCTTGTCGAACATCTTCCGGAAGTCGGAGAATCGCGGGACGTTAGGAAATTCTTTTTCGAGTTTGGCGGTGTGTTTGGTGCCGAACTGGACATCGCAGAGCGCAACCACATTGACGAGGTCTTTGTTCCTCAAGATGTTGACGGCATCACTTTCACCCTGTCCGCCGCAACCGATGAAGGCGATGTTGACCTTGCCATTGGCAGAATAAACACGGCTGGAGATTAAGCTGCCAGCACTGCCGGCGATAAACATTTTACCGAAATGGCGACGCGAGAGATGTGACATGGTTGTGATTGGGTTAGAAATGATAAACGTCTGAAAAGAGGAATTCAATCAGGCAAGTTTTGAGCCTAGTCCAGTCCAGTCAGCCTGCCAAGAAGTCCTGCACCTGTTGGCTTAGATTTCGGAGAGTTTCAGGCAGTTTGATGACGAGCCGGAATTTCTGCGCGTAACCTTTGATTAAACATGGTGCGGCCAGGCATTTCCCGGAACCGGAGCTTGCAATACTTTATATTCGTTAATAACTGTAACGAATCTCAGAGTGATCATGATGAACCGGAACAAAAATGCTTTGATGCTGTGGATGACCATTCTCGGTGGTCGCGCATGGCTGTTTGCGGGTGTCGCGCTCGGCTTGTGCCAGTGTTCGTCCGAAAGTTCAGTGGCGGGTGCGGGTGCCGTGGTTAGTGTGAAGGATCAAAAGCTGGCGGTATATGACGGCAATGGTTCGATTGCGCGGACTTATCCGGTTTCGACATCGAAGTTTGGTCTCAGCGACAAGCCCGGCACTTACGGCACGCCGCTGGGAATGCTGGAGGTCGTGGCGAAGATCGGACACGGTGCGCCAGCGGGTGCGGTGTTCAAGAATCGCAGCCGCACGGGCGAGGTCATCAAACCAGGCACGCCGGGCCGCGATCCGATTGTCTCGCGCATTCTCTGGTTGCGGGGCTTGGAGTCGCAGAATCGCAACGCTTACAACCGCGCCATTTACATTCACGGCACGGCGGATGAGGCGGATGTGGGACGTGCGGCGAGCTACGGTTGCATCCGCATGAAGTCGCGTGATGTGATCGAGCTTTTCAGCAACATGTCCATCGGTTCACGGGTTTACATCACGGAAGCCAAACTGCCTCCTTCAGTGCAGCAGGGCGGTGCGCCGCGCATGGCTCCGCTTCCTGCCGACAGACCTCCGTTGCTGTTAAATCCGCAGAGCAATCTGCCGCCGCCCGTGACGTTCGCGCAAAACTCTTCCGACCCGCCCGCCCGCACTTCGATTCAGCCGCGTGTGCTGCCGGATGGTTCCTCGGTGATTTATTCTGCGCCGGTTACCTCGAGATCACCGGGATTGGTTCTGCGCTCCAAGCGCAAGTCGGCAAAGCGCGAGAATAACTAGGGAAGCGCTGATTAATCGCAAGTAGAAGCGACGCCCTCGTCGCTTATCCCAGTGCAGCAAGCGACGAGGGCGTCGCTTCTACTCTTTGTTCAGCGTTTC
>JAYVZW010000489.1:0-3149 GCA_043783015.1 Verrucomicrobiota bacterium | reverse complement strand
TAACGAGACCGACTTCCAGAAGAAACAGGGCAAGCACGCCTTTGAAAGGAGCATCAAAGAACGGGGCTACCTGATCATACCCCTTGTGCCCGGAGAGGAATCCGATCGCCAGTCCGCCGAGCAGTAAAATAATGCCTTTTCCCGCGAGAAGATCATGCAGGAGGCGCTTGAACTCGCCGGGTTGTCTCGCACCGCCCGGGCTGGTGTTCCTCATTGCCAGGAATACCGCGATGATGATCGCGGGTGCTTCCATTACCGCCAGCAGCGCCGGAGCAAAGCCCTCGACGGCGACCTTGCTGTTTTCCAGAAAAGCCAGCACTGCGCTAAAGGTCACCGCAGACACCGAGCCGTAATGGGCGGCGATGGCGGCGGCGTTAACCGTGTCCAACTTGACGGCACCACGCAGGATGAAGAAACTCCAAGTGGGAATGACCACACTGAGCAACAGTGCGGCGGCCAGTGGGAACCCGACAACCGAAAGGCTCATCCCCTCGAGTTTCATCCCCCCCTTTAAGCCAATCGCGAACAACAGGTAAATGGTCAAGGCGACGTAAAGTTCATCCGGGAACTTGAGGTCACTTTTGACGAGCGTGGCCAGGATACCAAGGGCAAAGGCCAGCACCATAGGCGACAGAAGGCTGGAGGTCAGGGATTGAATGAGGTCCATTTATGGTTATTGCGAAGTCAGGGGTTGAACGAAGCGTGATTTAAGTGTTTATTGTCGCGTATTATGTTACACGAATTACAATTCGTGTATTACACTGCGCATAAGACTGGTCAATCAAAAATATGAAAAAAAAATCAAGCCCCGCGCGGGAACCCGCTTCGTGGACTTTCCTGACCAACCATGCGCACGTTCTCATCTGCCTTTTTGGGGACCCGGAAATGCGACTTCGCGACGTCGCGGCGGCGGTGGGCATCACCGAGCGCGCCGTGCAGAAAATCATCGCCGAACTGGTTGATGCCGGACTGCTGGAACGCGAACGCCAGGGTCGCCGGAATGTCTATCGGATCCACGCCAAGCTTCCTCTGCGTCACCCCGTGGAGTCTCACTGCACCGTGCAGGGTCTTCTGCGATTTGTGATGGACGCAAAGCAGAAACGTTAAACAGCAAAAGCTTGAAATTCTCAATTCACAACTCATGGATGCTTCCATGAGTCACGCGTTCGGTCTCATTGCCGTTGGCTTGCTTGAGTTTGCAGACGATCTCGATGCTCATAATGCATTGGCTCGCATGGCGGCAAAAAACATGATGGTAGATAATGCCAATTTCACAATGGAGTGCTTAAACGCGAAATGTTTCATAGCTCGTAAAAAGCTGTTTTTGCAACTTCTCCACAACATGCCAAATCCCAATTAGTGCGTTGTCAGTGAACGGAATTGATACTGCCGATATTATCCTCCTAAGCGCATCAAAAATCTTTTCTTCGGGAAAGTTGGCACAGGGCTTGCTTGGTTAATACTTTGTTATCATCCAATCGGGGCCAGTTCATCTGCTCCCGGCATCCAATAAACCAAAACACGACACGAACAAGACTATGCACAAACCGCCTTCCCGTAAACTTCTGCTCCAAGCAGTCGCCGCCGTCTCCCTCTGGCTGGGGACGTCACTCCACGCGCAGGACGCGCCCGCAGCACCAGCGCCTGAGCCAGCCACACCGGCAGCTCAAGCTCCGGAACCAGCTGCACCTACAGCCGCCGCTCCCGCAGCACCAGCCGCTGCAGCTACAGCACCCACGCCGAAGGATTCGGAAATCATCCAGTCCATGGCGGCGTATTTCCAAAATACTGACCCCAGCGCTGCCTTTGCTGCCTACAAGGACAAGGATGGCGCTCTGCCGAAAGGCTTCACCGCCCCCACGCTTGGGGTTGCCGGTCCAGGCCACAATGCATGGATGATGACCTCTGCTGCGTTGGTGCTCTTCATGACACTGCCCGGCCTGGCCTTGTTCTACGGCGGTCTGGTGCGCAAAAAGAACGTGCTCTCGGTCATGGCCCAGTGCTTCGGCATTGCGGGTCTCGTCACCATTCTCTGGGTGGTCTGCGGCTACAGCATGGTCTTTGCAGACGGCGATGACTGGATCAAGGGCATCGTTGGCAACTTTAAGTTCATGTTCCTCGAAGGCGTGGATTCTGCACCGAACACCAATTACTCCTATTGGGTATCCCACAACGTCTTCTCCATGTATCAGATGATGTTTGCCATCATCACGCCAGCCTTGATCATCGGTGCCATCGCGGAACGCATGAAGTTCTCCGCCATCATTTTGTTCGTAGCGGCTTGGATGATGATCGTTTATTTCCCGCTGGCCCACATGATCTGGGGCATCAATGGCATGATGAACGGCGTATGGAACGCCACCGCCAGCATCAAGGCGATTGATTTCGCGGGCGGCACCGTGGTTCACATGAGTTCAGGTTGGAGCGCGCTTGTCCTCTGCATGATGCTTGGCAAACGCCAAGGCTTCGGCAAAGTGCCGATGGCTCCTCACAGCATGGTTCTTTGTGCTGTCGGCACCGGCATGCTCTGGGTCGGCTGGTATGGATTCAATGCCGGTTCAGCTGTCGCAGCTGACGGCGTGGCTGCAAACGCCTTCATGACCACCACCATCGCCACCGCGGTCGCCTGCTTCGTCTGGCCCCTCCTTGAATACATCAAGGGCGGCAAGCCATCGATTCTCGGCTTCTGCTCCGGCGCGGTCGCAGGTCTAGTTGTGGTCACGCCCGCTTGCGGATTTATCACCGTCAAAGGCGCGCTTATCATCGGCGTGGCCGCTGCAGTCGTTCCTTATCTCTTCTGCACCGTCGTGAAAAAGATGTTTGGTTACGATGATGCGCTCGATACCTTCGGTGTTCATGCCGTGGGCGGAACGCTTGGCGCGCTCCTTACTGGCTTCCTGGCTACAGACAAAGTTAACAGTAACCTCAGCTTCATTGCTGACGCGTCTGCCGCCAACCCTGCCACCAAGAACGGGCTTGCCAAGCTCGTCGCAGAAGGTGGACTCTGGGTGGAACAACTCAAGGCCATGGGAATCACCATTGTTCTCGCTGTGGTCGGCACCGTGGTCATCACCCTCGTCTTAAAAGCCATCATTGGCATCCGTCCGACTGCCGAAGTGGAAGACGCCGGTCTAGACACCTCCGAACAC
>JAYVZW010000488.1:0-3150 GCA_043783015.1 Verrucomicrobiota bacterium | reverse complement strand
CTTGGCGAGCTTTTCCATCAGGCTGTTGATGGTCTTGCCCATGTAGGTTACGATGTGACCTGCCTGGGCGTCATAGACCTGATCTGCGATGTCCTGTGATGGCCTGGCGGTGTTGATGACTTCCATTGCTTCGGGGTGTTCCTCGAAGACCAGTGGGATGCGTTCCTTGAGGATGGAGCCGATGCGCTTGGCCTCGGTGTCATACTGCTGTTCGCGCTCCTGCTTTTGGACTGCGGTATCATGGGATGACTTCTCCCTGCGGGCCAGTGCGATCTGCTGGGCTTCGTGGCGGGCTTGGGCTTCTTTTGGCCAGTGGGAGTTGTGGAGGTTGTTGGCGGTGGAGATGGCAAGGGTGGCCAGCGTGGAGATGTCGTCGTCACTTAATGGTGAAGATTCTCCTTCTGCGTCCTCTTGGACGCCGGTGGCGATGATCCGGCGGATGGCGCGGGATCGGGAAACTTCACTGGTGTTCCTCACTGCGTTGACCAGGGCTTGGGCTTTTGTCTCGTCGAGTCCGGCCTCCTTGGCGACATCTCCCAAGTTCTTCCACGATCTGTTGATTGGCTGGAGGACTTCCCTCTGGAAGTTAGGGTCGTTATCAAGCGACTCCTCGGCATACATCTGCCTCAGTGATTCAAATTCCTGCTTTATACCTTCAGGGAGTTCGGCTGCCTTGGGGGATTTGAGGGCTTCGATGGCCTCCTTGATGGCGTCTGAGACGCCGGGTATCTTCAGCAAGTCATCGACAGACTTGGCATTTTTGACGGCCTTCTCCACGCTCTTGAGTTCTTTCCAGCGGGTCTGGCCGCTCTTGTCGGCATCGTCGTCAGTTGACTGAGTATCGTCGGTCAAGGCCTCCTCCTCTTTGGCCTCTGGTTTTTTGAGGGGTTCGATCTTGTCCCACCTCTTGCCTTCCGGCTTGTCCTCTGCCTTGGGTTCAGTTTTGGCCTTGGCTTTCGGCTCCGGCTTGGCCTGCTCAACGGGGGTGTTCTCTGGCGTGCTGAAAATTTCCTTGAATACAGGGTCAGGCGGGGTGGCGCTGATCTCGGTTACGGCTGGGATGACGGCTGCTTCGCTCATGGTGTGTTGATTATAGTTTTGCTATGGTTGATTTCTTGATGGCTTCCATCATTTCTGCGGGGACGTGGTCAAACCATTCCTCGCGGTTGGCATCCTGCTGGAACCCGTCGTCCTTTGTTTTGGGGCTGGAAAGCCGGAACAGTTTGGCGATGGCCTTATTGGTTCCCACGGTGACTGCGTGTTCACGGGCCATGATGACATCAAAATGAATCCCGGTCGCCATGGGAGGCAAGTCCGATGGCGAGCTTCTTATCACGTCAAGGGCGTGCAGCAGGGTGGGTTCTCTGAGGATGCGGGCCAGCTCTTCGACAAGGCCGGGCGAATTACGGAACTCTTCTTCGGTTGTTTTGCTCATAATTATTTTCCGCCACGGGCGATCTTGGCGGCGGTCTCTGCGTCTTTCAGGGCCAGTTTTTGCTGGAACTCAGCCTGCTTGTTTTGCATTTTCTGCTGGGTCATAAAGTTCATGTCCCGCGCTCTCTGCTGCACTTGGGCGGCTTGCATGAGCAGCCTGCCACTGGGGGATTGTGCGGCCTCGCCTCCGTCTGCGGGTGAAGCCCCTCCCTGGGTGGGCTGTCCGTTCTCATCAGCCATGGGGCCGCTGACGTTGGGGTCAGGGCTGGCGGCTGGCGCGTTGTGGGCCATCTCGCGCTCCATCTTTTCCTGCTCGGCGTAAAGCTGTTTGACGCCGTTGCTGATGACTTCATTGAGGGAGTTCTGCACGCTTCGGAGGGTTGAAACTTGCGGGTCTTGGAGGTCAACTTTCTCCATGTGCTCCGCCGTATGAGCCTGAATGTTTTGGAGTTGTGGGATTATGTCTTGAAGTTTGCCCTGTCCCCGGGTCAGGGTGTCATTGATCTGCGTCATCTGCCGGGTGTGCTGCTGGGCGTGGATCAGATGGTTTTGATTTGGCAGCACTTGCATTTGCCCGCCGCTGGACAGCACGAAGTTTTCCAGGTTGGCAAACTCCACGTCTGACGGCGGTCGCTGTCCCTGCTTGATCGGCGCAAGGATGTTGGCAATGCGGGTTCCGGCATAGGCTGCGGCAGTGTAGTTGTTGAGCCTTGCCTTGCCTTCTTCGTCCAGCCGGTAAAAAAGGAGGGAGTTGAGGGTGTCAACCACCGTCTTGCGTTCTTGGGCGCTGCCTTTGCCGAGGCCGAGGTTCACCTCAATGCGGTCAATGTCCACCATGCTGATGGCTTTGGGCGGAACTCCGCGAGCAATACATCTGGCGCGGAAAGATGTCACCTCTTCGCCTCCCGGTTCGTTGGAGGCGTAGTTCTCGCGGCACACCCGGCGAATGACTTCCTTGAGGTGTTGAGTCCAGCACGCCTTGAAAAGGTTCATGCCGCTGGTGGAGAGCTTGCCCTGAGCCTCCATCTGCATTTGCTTCTCATACTTGGTGGCGCTTCCGGCCTTGCTGTCTCCGCCTGCGGCGGTAAATGATCCCGTTCGCATCTGGAACATCTGCTGGAGATAGCTCATGGCGGGAATGAGGGTCTGCTCAAACGGGGCCACCTTGGCCTCCACAAACTTGGCTCCAGGCTTCAGGAGGCCATACTGCCCCATGGGCATGATCGGCAGCTCGGTAATCGCGTCTTCGTCTTCCGTGGTGATCCATGGGGTTGATCCATGGATGGCCATGTCCAGCATCCGGTTCAGAGCGCGGTTGATGCCTGAGCATGAAGCAAACGCTTTCTGATAAATGCCCCTGATGGAGTGGAAGGTTCCGTTGGTTCCCACCCCGTAGAAATACGGCTGGATCATGTTGGAGAGACGGCGATACTTGCCGATGCTCTTGTAGAGGAAGTTCTCGGTCTCGATGTCACCGGCGTCAGCGGGCGCGATGTAATGGGATGCGCTGCCGTCCAACTCCCGAATCCAGCCGACCACACAGGGGACGGTCAGGTTGCTGGTGCCGAGGATGAGATCGTTGTTCTTCCATGCCATTTCCCATTCCTGGAGATCGTTTCCACGAATGCCCTGCTGTCCGGCACAGCGGACGATGGCTTTCCAGACTTCGTCCGGGTTCCAGCCAGACTCGATGGCCACCTCTTTGTTTTGGCAATG
>JAYVZW010000487.1:0-3152 GCA_043783015.1 Verrucomicrobiota bacterium | reverse complement strand
GGGCATTTTCGCGGCGCAACGCACGCAAGGCGTCCGCTTCGGACTGCTCGCCTACGGCTCGCAGTCCTGCGCTCCCGCCTTGCGTGCGTTGGCTCTGGCTGCGCCAGCTGTAAAGCAGGTTGCTGCTGATTTGAAGCTCTAGCGCCACGTCGGCGACGGGCTTTCCCAAGTTAAGCAAGCCGAGGGCTTGCTCCTTGAATTCGGGTGTGTAACGCTGATAGGTGGTTCTCTGGCTCATGAAAGGACTGTAGTTTGTTGGTTTGTCCTTAGCCCAGAAATCTAGAGCACCTCAGACCAGCCAATGGTGACACCTTCATCAAGCAAAACGCGCACCATTATCAGACCAATGACGGGTCTCCAGACAGTGTAGCAGTCACCATCTTCAACAATCTTAAGGCTCCCTTGAAATGGAACCATATCGGTAGCACGATCCATTTCGGGCCAGCTCTTGGCGCGTCACCTGAAGTTCTGAACCAAGTCTATCCGATATATTTCATCTATCGCAGGAAGCGCGACGGCAGCTTCGAGAAGGTCGAGACTCAAACTCGTCCCCAAGCGCCGGAGCCATCAAGCAACTTCAATTCCAACCCCTACGCTCCGCCCGACGGCAATGGTCCGGCACCGTTCATCATTCCAAGACAATGAAACTTATGAAGAAGCCACGTTTCCCTTCCTTGACACTCACCCTCATCGCTCTAAGCGTGCTTCCTGTGAGTTATCTCTTTTCGCAATCGCAAGCCCCACGGCTTGATGTTCGAATCGAGCCACAAGGTGACGCCAACACCACGCCGCTCATCCTCAGCAACCTGCAACGTCTGCAGCTCACTCTGACAATTGACGCAACGAACGTTCCGAATTTCGAGGTTCCTACCTCGACGTCTGTCAACGCAGCGAACGGTGAGAGTGTCGCCCTTCGCATCGTCGTAATAAACCCGCAGACGAATTCCATACTGCCTTCTCGAACGGTGCTCTCAGGAAATAGTGTCAAAGACGGCAAACGCGTCCTCCACTTGAATATGCAGATACCGGAGGCAGACGATGTCAGAGCTGCCAAGCTTGGGCAGCTCGTGGACCAAAAGCTAGCGACTGCCCAAAGCACTGGTGGCGCCTCCCAGGAGAAAGTGGCTAGGGTGAACGAGATGAAGACCCAGATTGTAGCTGGCTTGGACCACCTTTATGTAAGGAACCAAGTGGGGACATTCAAGCTTAAGGTCGAATATTTCTGTTCAAAACCCGGAAAGTGGAATGGGACAGCCACCAGCAATGAATTTGAATTTCAAATCAGGGATGACGGCGACGGACTAGCACCCTTTCGATGATTGTCGCGTCACCATGCTAGCCTACGCATTCCCTACGCTCAGATTCTTGAGCCTGATTTGTGCTGCTATCGCCATAGGTGTGGTAGCGTCGATTCTCATTGTGGTGACGGCGTTCTCGCTCACGTCGCGTGGTCTCCGAGCGGGACGTCTTTTGACTGCCGATTGCGTAGCTGTGACTGCATTTGTGGCAGTGTGCCTGCTTCTCCACCATCTTTATCCAGAATATCACTGGAAGCTGGGATTGTCGGATTGGCTGGCGTTTTGCGTTCCCGCACTGCTCACACTTGCTTTCATGCTTATGAACCGTAGAAGCGGCTGATTTGTGTCCGTTGCCACGCCCATCGTCTGCACCCGCTGGAGCACGCAGCGCGCTGTGCCAGAATCCTTGTTCGCTCCCGCTCAAAGCTCCAGGCCCGCGAAGTCTGCTGAAAGGCGCGACTATGGAGCGATCCGAAGCAGGCTCAAGGCGCGCTCAACAATCTCCTGCACGGGCCAAAGCCTACCGGTTCCTTCATAGCCGCAAGCCAACATGCCTACGTCGGGACCGATGAATTGGGCACCGCGTGACTTGAGGGTTTCCACGTTCTGCTGCACGGCGGGATGGCTCCACATTTTGCCGTTCATGGCGGGGGCGATCAAGAGAGGAGCACGGGTGGCCAACGCAATCGCGGTGAGGGCATCGCTGGCGAAACCGTGGGCCAGCGCGGCGAGGATATTCGCGGTGGCGGGAGCGATCAGAAGCAGGTCGGCGCGATCCGCGAGCTGGATGTGTGTGGGACGCCAGCTTTCTTTTTCATCAAAGAGGTCGGTCACGACGGGCTGTTTGGAGATCGTCTGCAAGGTGAGTGGCGTGATGAACTCCCGCGCTTTTCTGGTCATGATGCACGTCACCTCACATCCGGCTTTCACAAGCTGGCTGGCGATGTCCGCTGCCTTGTAGGCGGCGATGGAGCCGGTGATGCCGATAAGGATGTTTTTCATGGAACGCGCAACTTAGAGGTGGAGGCCGGCTTGTGCAAATCCACTGGATTTGCGCCGGGCATGGCTGATATACCCCGCTCTATGATCCGCGCCCTGCATCTGTGCCAATTAATACTGCCGCTGGTATTGCTCGCCTCCCTAAATTCAGTGCTGGTGGCGGAAGACAAATTCGATCTGACTCCCGCCCAACAGGCCCGCCTGGAGAAATATCTTCCTCATAGTTTTGCCAAGCTTGCGAAACACGATCCCGTCAACGTTCTCATCATAGGCGATGACGTGGCCGCCATGAAAGTCCACAACGCCGATGACGGGAACACGCTCAAAAGCTTTGGCGGTAACCTCGTTGGCATTCTGGCAGACCAGTTCTTCTACACCGGCGGCGTGCGCATCGTGCGTCCGCCGAGAGGGCAGCCGGAGAAAACCATTGAGATCAGCGGGCCAGAGATCAGTCTGCGCAATGCCTCGCGCACGGGCCGGATCTTGATTAATGGCATGAGCGAACTCGCAGCGCTGAAACCGGCGGATTTTCCAGACATCGTGATCGTGAACTTTGGTGTCAACGATTCCTTGGAGCAGCACAGCCTCGTGAGCTTTCAGCGCGCACTGCAAAACATCATCAGCCTCACTCGCCAGAACAAGGCGGACATCATGCTGTTGGGGCCGACCTTGGTTATGAAGGAACCCGTCGAGCAAGGGCTGGCCCTCACTCGCGCCTACGCGGACATCATGCGCGAGATTGCGGAAAAGAACCAGGTGTTCTTCGCCGATCTCGGCGACATCGCATGGCTCGCGAGCGTGGATGAACGCATGAAGGGACTGGAGAATTTCAGTGAAAAAAAGAAACCGGATGCA
>JAYVZW010000486.1:0-9490 GCA_043783015.1 Verrucomicrobiota bacterium | reverse complement strand
CGCTGGTTGATGCCGTGGAAAGCAAGTTTGAAGTGACCCAGCCCGCACCTGCCTTGCGCGAAGTGCATTACTATCAACTCGCCCGAGCCACCGCGAACGACGATCTGATGAAGAAGATCAATCCGCAGCTTCTCGAGTCCGATGGCGATCTCCGCATTGATTTCAATCAAAGCCGGATGGGCGAGGCCCGCGATGCGATGGAGCATTTGCTGCACTATCCTTATGGCTGCGTCGAACAGACAACGAGCAGCATGTTACCCTGGCTGGCTCTCAGCAAATACGAACCGCTCTTCCCTGATCTGCTTCCGAAGGACAAAGTGAACACCGCCATCAAGCGCGGTGTAGCGCGCATTCTCACCATGCAAACGGAGGAGGGCGGGCTGGCCTACTGGCCCGGCGGCACCAAGCCGCTGCTGTGGGCCTCCGCGTATGGCGGATACGGTTTGATCAAGGCGAAAGAGTGGGGCGTGGATGTTCCGCAGGAGGCCATTGATAAGATCACCAAGTGGATGTCCGAAGAATTGCGCGGCCTCGATCTTGGAAAAACCGACGATTCCTACGGTCTCTATGACTCCACGTTTGCGCTTTACATGCTGGCGAAAGCGGGCAAGGCCGAGCCTTCTTATCAAGACCTGCTCTATCAGCGTCGCAACAAGATGCCCGAGACCTCAAGGCTTTTCCTCGGCATGGCCATGGCCATCACCAAGGCACCGGAAAAACAAATCGCGGAACTTATGAAGCCGCCCACAGGAAGCTCGCGTTATGAACGCTATTGGCTGGGCGATAACACAGCCTCCGGCCTGCGCCTGCTGCTTTGTGCGCAGCTTGGTCTCACTAATGAAGGTAACAAACTGGCGGGTGAACTTTTTGACCGTCGTGGTCGCGACGGACATTGGGGCACCACGTTCTCCAACGCCTGGATTCTTCTTGGAATCTCCGCAAACGAACATCCATCGAAAGATGCGACTCCGCTGAACTTCGTGATGGATTACGGCGGCAAGAAAAGCGAGATGAACTTGAGCAATCCTCTGGCGACAACTTCGGCCTTGATGTCATTCGATCATCAAGGCGGCGCGAAGCCGTTGCATGTCAGCGTTCCCGATGGAAAAACGGTGCGCGCCCGAGTCGAACTCAAAGCCTGGCCCGATATGAAAACCTTCCAGCCTGTGCAGAAAGGTTTTGGCATCAAACGCCGCTATGAACGCCTCACTTCCACTGGCACGCTGGAGCCTGCGAAAGACCTGCGCGTGGGTGATCTCATCGTGGTCACGCTCGAGGTCGAGGTGCTCCGGCCCAACCGCTATCTCGCGCTGGAAGATCCGTTGCCCAGCGTATTCGAGCCAGTCAACCCTGAGTTCGCCACGCAGAATCAGCGCAATGACGCCAAGGCCCGCGACAATCAATGGATCTGCGATTACCGCGAACTGCGCAATGACAAGGCGCTGTTCTTCACTGACGACTGGAGCCAGCTTGGCCGGTTTGATTTGAAATATCTCGTCCGCGTCATCGCGGAGGGCGATGTCATCGCGCCACCGACCCGCATCGAGGCCATGTATGAACCGGATCATTACGGATTGGGTTCCATCGACCGCGTGCAAACCCTGCCGATGGCCAATGGCGGAAATGTCGCAGACAAATAAGACCATTCTATTTTCGATGCCAGCCCCATGAAGCCCGCTTCCAAAAAATGGAAAAGGCTAGGGAAAGCTTTGCTCATCACTGCCATGTTTATGGTGGCGGTTTGGTGGGGACTGCCCTTGGCCTTGCCGCTTCCCGGCAGGCTGACCGAACCTGTGGTGCCGTCGTTGACGTTCCTCGCCAGCGACGGCACACCGCTCCGACAGTTACTCACCGATGATGGTCAGCGAGTCGCGCAGCCTGTCGTCTTCAATGAAATTCCCCAGCCATTGCTACATGCTACAATGGCCGCCGAAGACCGACGTTTTTTTGAGCATTCGGGAATTGATTTTTCTGCGATAGCGCGCGCGACATGGGATGACGTGCGAGCCTGGAGGGTCGTATCCGGCGCGTCCACGATCACGCAACAGCTCGCCAAGAACAGCGC
The DNA here is from genome assembly GCA_043783015.1 of Verrucomicrobiota bacterium. Lineage (GTDB taxonomy): Bacteria > Verrucomicrobiota > Verrucomicrobiia > Verrucomicrobiales > Verrucomicrobiaceae > VFKE01. The sequence goes on along the minus strand of JAYVZW010000486.1, from coordinate 7,425 downwards.
GACTGAATTACGTCCGCGCACCATCCTTGCCAAGGTCATCGAAGCTCTGCAAGCCCGTCGCATCGAGATGACATGGGATAAGCAGCGCATCGTCACCGAATACCTGAATCGCATCAGCTACGGCAATCTCTTCACCGGCTGCGCGAGCGCGGCACAGGGATATTTTCACAAGCCCTTGCGCGATCTCACTCCGGCAGAGTGTGCTTTCCTCGCCGCGCTGCCGCAGTCGCCCACGCGATTAAATCCTTTCAAGAACTTCGACGCCGTAAAGAAGCGCCAGCAGCGCATCCTCACACGAATGCATGAACTTGGCTGGCTGGATGATGAAGCCGTCAATCTCGCGCTTAATGAGAAGCTTACTCTGCGTCGGTTCACTGGCGGTTTTGAAGCGCCGCACGCCATGGCCTTGCTCGGTAACGCAGGTTTTCAGCCTGGGAGTGAGACCGGCAGTCCGACTGTGTTGCGAACCTCCATCGTGTCCACTTTGCAATCCCGCGTGGAGAGCATCATTACCGCACGACTGGCACTGCTGCGCGATCGTCATGTGACGCAGGCTGCGGCAGTGGTGATCGAAAACAGAACTGGTCGCGTGCTCGCGCTCGCCGGTTCGCGTGACTTCTTTTCCGATGACAGCGGCCAGATCAACGGCGCGTGGATGCCACACTCCGCTGGCTCGGCGGTGAAGCCGTTCACATATCTCCTCGCGCTCCAGCGTGGGTTCACCCCGGCCACCGTGATCCCGGACTTGCCCATTGAGTTCAGCACCACCACCGGCATCTATCGCCCGGAGAATTATGATCACCGCAACTATGGCCCGGTCACACTGCGCACGGCGCTGGGCAGTTCCTTGAACATTCCCGCAGTGCGCGTCTTGAAACAAATCGGCGGTGAGAAAGTGTTATGCGATGCCCTGCATTCTCTCGGCATCACCTCGCTCATTGAACCGCCGGAGCATTACGGACTGGGGCTGACCATCGGGAACGCGCCGGTGCGATTGTTGGAACTGGCGAACGCCTATGCCTGTCTCGCGCGGCTTGGTGAATTTAAGCCGTGGACGCTGCTTGCAGATGAAACTGTCACTGCATCAACATCACTTTATCCTGCGTCTGTCTGTTATCTTATGGCCGACATTCTGCACGACAATCAAGCGCGGGTGCCGACCTTTGGGCCTCATTCCGTCATCCGCCTTCCTTTCCCTTGCGCGGTCAAGACCGGCACCAGCCGGAATTATCGCGATAACTGGACGCTGGGTTTCACGCCCGAATTCACGGTCGGCGTGTGGGCGGGGAATTTCGACAACACGCCGATGGAAAATGTTTCCGGCGTCACCGGTGCCGGTCCCATCTTCAGTGACATCTTCAGGCATCTGCAAGAGACATTCGGCACCACCTGGTTTGAGGAGCCGCCGAATATCATTCACGCCAAGATTGATCCCCGCACGGGTCATCGGCTTGATGAAAAGCTGCTGCCGCCGCGGGTGAGCCGGGATGATATTTTTATCATTAGCACGGAACCTAAATGCGCGACTGAGTCCGATTATGAGCCTGACACGGGCCGGGCGTTTCTCGGGCCGGAATATGCGAACTGGCTGGCGCAAGGAGACTTGTGGGCCACGGGTTTGCTTTCCTTGCGACCCGAAGCTGCATCTTCTGGCCCGCCGCAGGTCATTTCGCCCAAGGACGGCACAGTGCTCTTTCTCGATCCTGATCTCGGTAACGAAGGTCGCCGCTTGCTCCTGCAAGTCCAACAGGGAAACAATGTGCGCTGGACTTCGCCGACACTGCGCATCGAGAACATAGCTGATAGGACTTATGCCTGGTTGGAACCGGGCCGACACTTGATCCATGCCTTGTCTGACTCCGCCGAGCTAACCACGGTAGCGATCGAAGTAAAACCAGCGGAAGACTTGAGAAAGAGCCGCCCTCTGCGAAGGCAGATAGCGACGGGTTCGCGTTAACCCATCGCTTATTTACCCCCAGCGCGGATACGGGCAATCTCTGCCTTGATGTTTTCAATGCGGTTCCCGGGATCAGGATGGGTGCTCATGAATTCCGGCTGACGCGCGCCACCGGCGACCTTCTTGAGAACTTCCATGACTTGGATCATAGCTTCTGGTTGATAGCCGGACGCAATCAGGAAGCGCACGCCGAGCTTGTCGGCCTCTGTTTCATCTCCCCGGCCATATCTGAAGGTGACGAGCTGATTGACCATTTGCGCCACGCGAGCCGTGTCATAGCCGCCCCGGCCATCCGAAGATGCGATGACGACGGCGCTGGTGATGCCGTCGAACAAGTTTGATTTGGCAATCTGCTCGGATGAATGACGGCCCACGACGTGGCCGATTTCGTGGCCCAGCACGCCTGCGATTTCATCTTCGGAATGCAACATGCGGAAGAGCGCCTCCGTCATGAAAACCTGACCGCCCGGCAGTGCGAAAGCGTTCACGGTTTCGCGATCAGCCAGCAGATGAAAATCAAAGCGGTAAGGAGTGCGGGAGGCATCAGTCCCACGGACGATTTTCTGTCCGATACGTTTGACGTATTCACGAGCGCGGGCGTCGGGAGATTCACCTCCATGCTGAGCGATCATTTGCGGAGCCGAGGCCAGTCCCATGGCGATTTCATGCTGGGGATCCAGATTGAGGTGCTGTTTACGCCCGGTGAAAGAATTGAGTTCTGTGGGTGTGCTGCAATAGCGGAACAGGGCGAAAGCGGCGATGGCAAGGGCGATCAGAATGCGTCCGCTACAGCCGGACATGATGCTAGGCCGTCCGTAATTGCCGTCATCCCCGTAAGCCTGCCTGCTGGCAGCGGGCAGAAGGAACCAGAATGGATTTCGTCGGCGCATAGAGGAAAGGTCTGGCGATATTTTATCAGGTAATCAGATGTTGCAAAGCGGGAAGTCATCGAGAGGTCATAAGTTTGCCAGCTTGCATTGCGAACTCTGTTTTGCTTTACTCGATTGAATTAAAAATTGAAGTGAGTATGCTGAATCCGATGTATTTATTTTGGCAATGAATCAACCAACTTTTATCGACCTTTTTTGCGGTTGCGGAGGATTCAGCCTCGGCTTGGTAAGAGCTGGCTTCAGGTGCTTGGCAGGAATTGATTTCAACCATCAGGCGGCTGTCGTCTTTGCGAAGAATTTTCCGCTAGTCCCACAAGCGCTGGAGAAGGATTTGACTGAGTTCGGGCCTGACAAATTATCAAACCTTCTCGGCACCAAGGAGGTTGATTTGGTCGTCGGCGGCCCGCCCTGTCAGGGTTTCAGCACGGTGCGGCAAGTGGACGGAGCGAACAACGGCGCGCGCATGGTGCAGGACGCACGGCGTTTCCTTTACCAGGAGTTTCTGCGTTATGTGGGATTTTTCCAACCGAAAGTGTTCGTCATGGAAAATGTCCTGGGCATCCGCACCGCATCGGAAGGTGAATACTTTGTTCGCGTTCAGAAGGAGGCCAGAGCACTCGGCTACCGGGTTCATTCCCAGATTGAGGATTGCGTTGAACTCGGCCTCCCGCAAAAACGTCGTCGCCAGTTGTTCATCGGCACGCGGCTTGATTTGCCGGACTATTTCCGGCCAGAATTGTATCCTGCGCCCCGCGCTGCTTCTCATCCATCACTCTGGGAAGCTATTGGTGACCTGCCACCGCTGAAAGCCGGCGAAGGGGAGGAAAGCCGCGACTACGACATGGACCGGCGCAAGGTGCACGTTCAGAAATTCGGTCGTCGTTATCTCTACGAAGTGCTTGAAGCACAGCACTCTGTAAAACTGACAGCACACCGAGCCCGTCCGCACAGCGAGCGCGATCTGCGCGATTTTTTGCTGCTCCGGGAAGGCGAAAGCTCCGCCGTAGCCATGCGGCGCGGGGTCAAATTTGAATTTCCCTACGACAAGACGGTGTTTTCGGATCGCTACACCCGCCAGCATCGCAACCGGCCCTGCTCGACCATCGTGGCGCACCTGAGCAAAGATGGGTTGATGTTTATTCACCCAACGCAGAACCGCTCATTGACTGCTCGCGAAGCCGCTCGGGTTCAAAGCTTCCCAGACTGGTTCGAATTCCCAGTCGACTGCACACAGGAATATGTAGTGGCTGGCAAAGCAACACTGCTGGCGGCCTAAAGTTAACTCTCAATTCCAGCACACCATGTGGAAACTTACATGCGAGTTTTTGACAACTGAAGACCCGAGCGGCAAACCTTGTAATGTGTCCAGCACGAGCTATACGGAGGAAAAGCATGCGAGCTTGCTCCATCGTTTTCGTCTGCTTGACGACGACAACATCGTGTATGGCGAAGGCATGTCGGAAAGTTGCGATGACGGGAAGGCATTCGCGCCACTTGATGACTTCGGTATGGGGGCATGGGGCTGCACAGGCATCGAATATTGGCAACCTTCACAGCAGAAGTGGGAATCGCTTTGATTTTGTTTAACCCATTGTTTGCGCTCCGCACGCTTCGAGGTAAGCGGCGGTCGAGTCAAACAGCGCCGCTGGGCGAGTCCCGTCAATCTGATCTCCACGCGGGACAAAGAGCACCATGCCTTCGCGGGCACGCGTGAGCAGCACTCGATAGGTATTGCGCCAGTAGCGTTGCTTGATCTCGCGTGGCACACGACCACGCGAAGAACCATTGATCCGCGAGTAGGACCATCCGCCGCTTGGTTGCCAGAGAAAATCCTCACCCCAGCAGAGGCAACTCCAGTCGAGTTCCAAGCCCTGGCATTCGAACTGGCTCGCGGCGACTTCAAGCTGATTTGAGGAGCGAAAGTCACCATCAGGTTTGAGGAACCAGTTTTCGTATTGGCCCTTGTTGCCACGGAAGCCAGGAGTCAACTCAATGCCTTCGGCACGAAGCCGCAAAGCATTTGCGCTTGCAAGAATGCCTGCCCGTCGTTCACCGCGCCGATGGGCACGCAGCCATTCCCTAGCTGCCTCCAGGTTGCGTGTGATCGCCAAAGGATACCGGTCAAGTTTCTGTGCTTCGGCATTGGCAACTTCAACATTTCCTGCCAGCACCGCATCAACCCAAACTGCAAGCGTTTCAGCGCGATATGACCGAACGCAAACCGACAAGTGTAAATCAATGGCTGCTTCCACGGAGCGATCCACTCCCTGACTGGAATGATACAAGCGGTGTCCTGACAGTCCCTGTCCGCCTGGTAGCACGACAGGCGACGCGGCGATTTTCCAATGCGGAAACGAGGCGTCGAGCGCACGGCCCCATTCTTCGAGTCCGGCTTCGCCGTCGTTGATTTCTTGCCCGCCACCCACAAGAGCGACGAGCACTGCCCAGTCCTCATGCTTGTCCATCACGCGAAGCATCATCTCTGGTTCCGAGATAGAATCAAAGTTTGCGGCCAACACATCGAATCCTCGTTGGCGAAGCTGCCGGAACTTACGCGACACTTGCGTCGCATCCCAGGCGCGTTGTGCCTCATCAAAAATCACTATATGCTCGTGTGGCGGTGATAATGAACGAAGGCCATCACGAATGTAGGTGTGAACGTTTTGTATGAAGGTGCTTACTTCACGTCGAGCGGCGCTTCCTGCAAGGGTGCTGGTAGCAAGTGCTTCTGATACAACTCGGACCAGCGGCCCATTGCCGGACAAAAACACGGCGCTCGGCAGGCCCGCAGAACGGATAGCAGGGTTGTGCGCAAGGTTCAGTCCCGCCAAAGTTTTGCCCGCTCCCGGCACGCCTGTAACGAAGCAGACAACCTTCTCGTTGTTCCTTCTAGCCCGTTCGACGACCTGCAATAAAAACTCGGAAGTCCGAGTTAGATTGCCTGGATCTGCACTCGCCTCAGCAATGTCGCGAACGTCATGCTCGGCATAGAGCGCCTCTGCTGCTTCAAGAATTGTTGGCACAGGCCGATACGCAGAATTGTCCCATGCTTCAGCAGACGGACAGAGACACCCTCCAGTGGGGCTAGATTCCATGTATTCAAGAAGAGCGGCGAGACCATCGTAACTGCACGCCAAAGGAGTCCGCACCAAGTCATTGCTTGTATCTGCCACGAAAGATCGCGACGATTCCACATCCTTCAACACGAGCACGGGGACAATCTGACATCCGATGCTCGCTGCATGAAAATCTCGAAGGTCTAATGCATAGTCTTCGACCTGATTCATTGCCGCTCGATTCATAGACTGACTGCCGGTCTTGAACTCCAGACAATATATTCGGGAAGGGGTCAACAGGACTGCATCAATCCGTTTTTGACGACGAGGGATGGGATACTCAATGAAAATGGACCAGTTGCATCGGTCGGGTCGCCTGTCGATCAGCTCAGAAGCCAGACGACGAAGTGCTGTAACCTGCTCCTGCCACGCCACTGTTTGGGCCGTGTATGCCAATGTGTGGCCCTCGCGCCCCTGAGCAGCCGCGAGATGGCCCAGCACCTCGGCATCGGAGCATTCAATAAAGTCGCCAAGTTGTGCTCGGTAGTAAGCTGGCATGGCTAACCGTCCTTTAACAACCAGTCGAGTGTTACACCGAGCACTTTGGCGAGAGCCTTGACTTCAAAGTCATACACAGAGCGATCTCCAATCTCGATCTTTGAAATGCCGGCCCGGTCAATCGCAACGCCTTCCTTAGCAAGAGCCTCTGCAAGCTGCATCTGCGTCATCGGAGGCTTCGCGCGAAGCCTCGCCGCATTTACACGGGAACCGACTATGTTTTTGGAACTGGCAGGCATTGGTATCAATGCCGTCATCATTCAGCCGGAATCTACAAAATGTGTGCTCTAGTTTAGAACACGCAAAACAGAACGCTGGAGTGTCATCGCCGTGGGTGGGAACAAGCTGTCACGTGGGCTGACGCTGGAAGGGATCTCGATCAGCTACTTTCTCCGCACCTCGAAGATGTATGACACGCTAATGAACCATAGAGGGACTGGAGGCATACAATGAACTGTGCCATCTTAAGGGACAAGCAGGGATTAGGCCTCAAAAAGCTTCGGTCGCTCGTGGAAATGTTTGCGATAGCGGTAAAGGATGCGGCGTAATGCCCGATATTTTCAACAAAAATAAACGCGAGCGAGGTGATGAGCCGCATCCACTTGCGCGGGAACAAAGACATAGAATTTGTGCGAGCTGTTGCGACGGTCGCACAATGGTTTAGAGTAAACGCTATGGAACTGACGCTTCCCGTGCAGATCGAAGGCAGCCTGACGCCGGATGAGGCGCGCATGGGGTTGGCACTGGGGCTTTATGTCTCCGGCAAGCTGGGGTTTGGACGGGCGGCGACGGTGGCAGGTGTTTCGCGGCCCGCTTTTCAAAAGGCGATGGCGCGGCAGCGGCTGCCGATGGATTACACGACGGATGATCTGCACGAGGACGTGGAGGCGATGGAGCGGCGGGGATGATTGTCGTTTCGGACACGACCGCAGTTTCTAATCTCCTGACCGTGGGCCGGGCGGAA
>JAYVZW010000485.1:0-9505 GCA_043783015.1 Verrucomicrobiota bacterium | reverse complement strand
GTGATTTTTGCGAGAAGTGCCAGAGGCGTGATGTCTGTCCGGAGCCGATTTGTTGATCGGTGGCTGGCAATTTTAGAATAGGATAGTTTTGCGCTTGGCAACTCGGTCAGCAACTCGCACAATCCACCCTTATGCGTATTCCCGTCTTCTCAATCCTTGCGGTCCTCTGGGCTGCACCCCTCGTAGCTCAAACGGTCTCCTTGAAACCAAGCGACGCCGGTTTGCGCATTGAGATCGACGGTCAGCTTTTCAGCGAGTATGTCGTGAAGAACACGCCGCGACCCTACATGTATCCGGTCATCGGCGCAGCAGGGGAGAGCGTGGTGCGAAATTATCCGATGCGCGATGACGTGGCCGGCGAGCCAAAAGATCACAAGCACCATCGCTCGCTCTGGTTCGCGCACGGCTCCGTCAATGGCATGGACTTCTGGACTGAGGAAAAAGATTTCGGCAAGCAAGAGCATGTCGCCTTTGGCGGGACCAAGGCTGAGGGAAACAAGGGCGTCTTCACGGCGGATACAAAATGGATTGCGCCCAATGGAAGCTGCGTGATGACGGATGCGCGCAAGATCACCTTCACAGCGCTTTCGGATGGCACAAGGCAGCTTGATTTCGACATCACATTGAAGGCCAGTGAGGGCGATGTGGTGCTGGGCGATACCAAGGAAGGCACCATGGCCTTGCGGCTTTGTCCCTCGCTCTCACTCAAGGGAGATGGTGCCCAGGGGCACGTTTTCAACAGTGCGGGAGACAAACAAAAGGATGTCTGGGGCAAGCACGCAGACTGGGTCACTTTTTATGGCCCCGATCTCAAAGGCAATGCGGTGGGCGTTACCATTTTCAGCCATCCCTCCAATCTCCGCGCGCCCATGACCTGGCATGCGCGCGACTATGGCCTGTTCGCGGCGAATCCATTCGGGCTGCACGATTTTGAGGGTCTCAAGAAAGGCGATCAGGACGGCAAGGGAGACTATAAAATCACGAAAGGCGGCAGCCTGACGCTGCGTTATCGTTTCCTGTTCAGCAAAGGAAAGCCCAAGCCTGAGGCCATGGACGCAAAGTTCAAGGCATACTCCGCAGAGTAAGATTTTCATCAGTTGCTCACCCAATAAACATAACACAAACATGAACCAGAACCGCACTCCATTCACGCGTCGCGACATGCTGCGCAGCACCCTTTACGCAGGCACGGCGCTTGCCCTTCCGACATGGGCCAGGGCCGCAGGCTCCAACGGCGACATCCGTGTGGCCGTCATCGGTTTTAACGCACGGGGTTTGGGCCATATCAAAAGCCTGATGGAAATCAAAGGCGTCCGCATTGTGGCCTTGTGCGATGTGGACTCGAAGGTTCTGGAGGCGAAAGTCGCCGAGTTCGCCAAAAAGAAGATCACGGTCAAAGGTTACGCTGATTACAGAAAACTCTGCGAGGACAAGGACATCGATGCCGTGACCATCGCCACTCCCAACCATACGCACACACTGATCGCCATGACTGCACTTGCGCACGGGAAGCACGTTTATGTGGAAAAACCCGTCTGTCACAACATATGGGAAGGCTCGCAACTGGTAAAGGCCGGCGAGGCTGCGGGCAAAAAAGGAATCATACTTCAGCACGGTCAGCAACGTCGCTCCGATCTCGGCTGGGCCTCGGCCATCGAGTATGTGAACTCAGGCGCTCTGGGTAAGCTCGTGCTCTCCCGCGGCACCAATTACAAGCCGCGGCCCAGCATTGGCAAAGTTTCCGCGCCGCGTGAAGCACCCAAAACGGTGGATTACAATCTCTGGAGCGGTCCGCGTTCCATGGCGCCGATCATGCGCGAAAAATTCCACTACGACTGGCATTGGCAATGGGCCTACGGCAGTGGTGACATCGGCAACCAGGGGCCGCACCAGCTCGATGTGGGTCGCTGGGTTCTGGGCAATCCGGCACCTCCCACGCGCGTCATGAGCTTTGGGGGACGCTGGGGCTACACCGATGATGGGCAGACGCCCAACAATCAGATGGCGCTCTACGACTGGGGCCAGGGCAAAGTCCCGATGCTCTTCGATAACCGCGGGCTTCCGGCAAAAAACATGGAGTGGGGCAAGGGCACTGTGCCGGTTTACTATGTCTCCGGACAGGGCAAGGGCGGTTCCACCCAGATTGGAAACGTGTTCCATTGTGAAGGTGGCTACGTTGCCGAATCCAAAGCCTATGACACCGAGGGCAAGATGATTAAGAAATTCGATGACTTCCGCGAAGGCCCGAATCATATGCCAAATTTCATCGCCTCCATCCAGGCGGGCAAGCTGGTGAATTCGAACCTCCACATTGAGCATGGATTCAATTGCGCGACTTTGGCGCATCTGGCGAACATCAGTTATCGCCTTGGAAAGAAGGTCGCGCCCGGCGAAATCAAAGAGCGTCTCCAGGGTGACAAGGCGGCATCGGAAACCTTTGAGAACTTTGTAGCCAATCTCGGCGCCAATCAGGTGGACATCGGCACCGATCAGGCGGCGCTTGGTCCGTGGATCAGCTTGAATCCAATGACGATGAAGTTCGAAGGCGAGTTTGCCGGGGAGGCCAACAAGCTGGCGACTGAGGAATATCGCCAGGAGTTTGAACTGCCCAAAATTTCGTAAGGCTACAGATAATCCGTCAGGTTCATGATCTGTGCGCCCTGGGGAAACCCGGGGCGCATTTTTATCAGGCTCTATTCCACCTTCACGCGTGACTTCATTTTCTCGAAGGTCTTCTCGCCGATGCCATGGACTTTCTTGAGTTCTTCAACAACGGCATAAGGGCGGTGATCGATGATGATCTTTGCTTTGGCCTCGCCAACACCGGGCAGATAAGAAAGCTCGGTGACACTGGCTTTGTTGATGTTCACGATCATCGTGGTTGGGTTGTGCGTGAACTTCCACCAGAGCATGACCGCGCCCGCGACCACCAGCAGGGCCACCAGTGCATAGTTGGCCAGATTCTTGGAGCCGGCAGATGCCGGTCCTGAGGCTCCTCCCATTGCCTTAATTTTGGCCTCATCGTAAAAGTGTCCCGATGAAGGCTTGGCTTCTGGAGCCGCAGGCTGCTCAGAAGGTGTTGCTGCGCCGGAGATGTTTTCCATCGCCTTGATTTTTTCTTCGTCGTAGAACTGGCCCATGTGGTTAGGAGTTAGGAGTTGGAATATAGGTGATCAAAGCTTCCAGTCCACTTCCACGGTTTGCTCGCGCAGGTTGCGGTCGATGAACTTCACATGGCCGTGCTGCGCGCCGTGCTGATGGACTCTCATGGTGACGAACACGTCATGGCAGCAATAAGAGGCGATGGAGCAGACTTTGTCCGCATAGGTGATTTTGTCGCCCTTCTCCTGCGCCTGCATGGCCTGCTGCCACCAGCGGATGGCATCCAGACCGTCGGCAGTTTTGCCCGTTCCCAGGGTGGCGCTGGCGACGGCATCGAGCTTGAGGCGATGACCGAGTTTTTTATCCAGCTCCACCATGAGGTCGAGACTTTGCAGATGATCCGTGAATTCAAAGACCGAATGCCCCATGAGCACGGCGTAGTCGAAATTGATATGATTGAATCCGACGACGAGATCGGCGCGACGGAGTTGCTCGATGAGTTCATTCACGGTCTCCTCGGTGTAGATGCGGTATTCGCCCAACCGGGTGCTGAAGGTCACGGCGATGGAGATGCCCATCTCGCGTTTGTTGTGCCAGCCGCCCACGTCATTCGCCGTGCGCTTGGTTTCGAGGTCAAAATAAACGATGTCGCGTGCCATGCTCAAGGTTGGAAGCCGGACATTGCACGAAGCGCTTATTTCGGCAAGGCTGTGGTGTGCATCATTTCCATCATCTGTTGTGCTGCCAAAATAAAGATCAGCATGACGAAGCCCATGATCGCAATCACGACGAGATGCCGCCACATTTCCGGCTCTCCGTGTTCCACGCGCAGTCCGGTCTGCTCGTCCCATGATGTCCGCCCTGTTTGCAGAAGGCGCATACGGCACCATGAAATGGTGAACAGCGTGAGAACTGGGATGCACAGCGCCATACCTTTCACGAGAACGAGAAAAGAGCGGACGAGCGATTCATTGAAATGCGGCAGCGAGCCGTCCATCCGGCGAACCTGGATGCGCAGGAACGCCTTGCCCGGCGTAGTGCCGCTGCGGGAAAGGCAAAATGCTTCCAATGGCGCAAAGAGCAGGAATGGCAGGACGTTGAGAAAAATCACCATAGGCAAGGGCACGCCACCGACAATCGCATTCATATACCAGTCGAGCGCGTTCTTAGGCAAAATCAATTTCACGACCATTCCCAGCACTGACATGAACCAGATGTAATCGAGCAGCCTCGCCCAAAATCTTGGCCACGGCTGCGGTGTGTCCAGGGAGATGCGTGCAATGCGGCGTGCTTCCTCCGCGTGGGTGATGATTTCCGGGGTGGGCTTCCAGTAATCAGCAAATTCATTCAGATCCCGCAGCGGCTTCCATTCCGTCAGGCCCATGTGCCAGGTTAGTTCATCGCCGTTGAGCGAGCCTTCGCGAATGCGTTCGATCAGCGTGAACTGAGTGTGCGGCCCGCTACGTTCGCCGGAGATGGAGAGATGATATTCCATGGGATGCGAACAGTTAAACCGGATGGGCCAAGTTGAAAGTTCTGCCGTGGCAGAACGGGGGGAAGCCCCATCATTTCAACTTCTCAACACGGTAATTTTCTTTGATCACATGCGATAGACAATACGCGCCTTGTCCGCGTCGTATTGGGACATCTCGAGCCGCACTTGGTCGCCGATGACGAGACGGATGAAACGCTTGCGCATCTTGCCGGAGATATGGGCCAGAACTTCGTGACCATTGCGCAGCTTGACGCGGAACATGGTGCCTGCGAGCACGGCGGAAACCGTTCCGTCCAGTTCGATCGCCGCTTCTTTGTCAGTTACTTCGCCGCCCGAGCCATGCTGGGGTGTGCGCGGGCCCAGGGGCGTCCTGCCGCGACCGCCTCTGCCGCCGCGTCCACCAGGACCACCGCTGCGTCCACGGGGGCCGGCATTTTGGTAGCCGTGACCGCCATGCGGAGCGTCGTTGCGATCCTGATTGTTCAAGTTGGATTGGGGAGTCATCTGCGGGCTGGAATGGAGGGGGAATTTTTTCAAGATGCAAAGTGCGGCAAATGCACGGGAAAACAAGTAAAAAGCAGTCAGGCGTGAACAGTCGTATGCACTCTAAATCTCTGAGCAACACCCAAGCAGCAGGGGCGCCCTGCGTTCACAGGGGGGAGAATATCAGCCGTCCATCCCGCTCGTCCCTGAGCAACTTCACGGCCAATGCGCGACCACCGCGACCATCCGGCAAAAGCTGTCCGTCGCGATTGAATTCATAAGAACGACCATTGGTAATGCGCGTCCAGCCAGTGCAGGTGCCGTCATTGTCGTATTGATATACATCCCGCCAGGCCTTGGGGATGGTAAGTTGTGGATCGACAAATGCGGGCTTGTAAGAGCGTTCCAGAAATTCGGGCAGCAACGCACTGCCAAGCAGGGTAATGTTCAGTTCATAAAAACGCGCGCGTTCTCCGCGTCTCGGTTCAACGGACTGGAACCGGACTTTGTAAGGTTCGGAACCAGTTCGCTCCAGCAGGCGATAGTTGGCAGCGCGGCTGACTGCGGCATCGAGATCAGGCATGGGGGATTGCCAGGATTGTTCCCGTAGATGTTGTTGCAAGGTCACGAACAAGTCGGGTGCATCGACTATTTTTATCAGTGCTTTTGTCATGGCTTCGAGCAGAATGCCGCCTCCGCCTTGAGGGGACTCCAGCCGTTTCCGTTGTGTGTCTTGAATACCACGCAGGGCGGTATCGGCTTCGATCTTGTTCAATTCACGATTGCTCAGCAGCCGCCATTCCTCCATGCGCGGCGCGAGTTCATCGGCAATGCCCTGTAGCCTCCAGAGATCGTCCTTCGGCAGGGCATGGCGCAAAAGTTCGATGCCCGGCGCCCTGACGTCGCTGGAAAGCCGGCGGCAGAGCTTGAGCCAGCGCAGGTCATTGGATGGAGGAAGGCCCAGGTCAGGATTGCCGGCCTCGTAGCAGATTTCCTCAAGGCGGCCGTCCTCGCCGTAGGAGCGTGATTCATTTGGCAGCATGTAATAGCTGATGAAAGAAGGGGCCGACCATGAGATGCCGTTGCCAGCGAAGACTCCAATATCCACGCGATGCGATGCGAGACCTGCTGGTGACGTGATCTCGGGATGCCACGCGACGCTGATGCGCGCCTCTGCTCCATCTGACGAGGGCTCGATCTTTACCCTTTGCGGATCGCCTTGCAGCAGAACCCATTTGAAGGTCAGGGGACGGCGCATCAAGTCGCTGGAACGCAGGGCGCTTACGGTCATCTCACGCCTGAATGCCGTGCCGCGGAAGATGCGCGAGATGGCGCAAGGGGTGTCGCCCTGTTTCTCGCTCTTGATGAATGGAAGCTCAAAGAAATCGCGGCCTGGAACGATTTCCGGCGATTCCTGTTTTACTTCCAGAAGTGCCACTGGCGGCACGGCGAGCTGCGGCAGATTGTGCGCGAGTCGCACAAATTTTTCTTCATCAATATCCGAACCCCGGAACACCGGCGGATGCGCGCGCGCCGTGAAGTAATCCTCATCGGAGCGCACCGTTTTGTTGCTGCGGCGGAAGAGAGATTGCAATGTAGGCATCAGCAGCCGCGACTTGATGAGAGTTTGCTGTGTGTCCGGTGGCAGGGCGGCCATCGCGGAGACGAAAGCCTGCAAAAACGGCTGGTCGGTGTAAGACGATCCCTGGGATACGGTCATGTAAGGTGTGTTGGCCACATAGAGGTCGCCCCAGCCGCCGAGACCATTCCATCCCGGATTGTGATCCTGATGCGAGGGATAGAAAAACAGATTGTTGTTCAAATATTGATTAAGCAGAAAACGATAACCGTCCGGTTGCGATTCATAGATGCGCGGCAGGCTGCCCCCGTTTTCCGCTGGTGCGGCCATGGAACAATTTCCGAACAACACCTGCTGGCGAATGACGTTGGCCATTCCCACATGGCGTCTGTCTTTTTTCTCATCGTCCGAAGGAGCATAGAGTTTAAGCTGGAGCCATTCACTGCTGCGGAACAGGGAGTGAGCGTCGTCGCGATTCTCGTAGGTGACGCCGCCCAGTCCTGCGGCGCTGCCTTCTTTATGCCAGAGATTAAGCAGCTTCCCCACCGTATCGCTGCGGGTGGTGATTTGCGCCGCAGCCTGATGGGTGGCGATGGAAATGCTCAGGATGCTGATGATCCTGATTGCTCTGCCAGCCACGTCTGCCAAGTTCATGCGCAATGGTTGATTATTCCGGCGAACAACGCCCGTGTCAACGCGCCCGAAGTCTGATATGAAATTCACTTGCCTGACATTCGCTTGTCCGCCACTGAAATGAATTTCCGTCCATGTCACCTCCACTCATTCTCAACCCCGCCGCCCGCAGCATGCGCGCCGCTCTGCACGAGTCGCGTATCCGGGCGCTGCAACCGGCGCCCGAATTGCATCTGACCACTGCGCCCGGCGATGCTCAGCGACTTGCGTTTGAACTGGCGCAGCAAGGTCATCGACTGATCGTGGTCGCGGGGGGCGATGGCTCGGTCAATGAAGCTGTGCATGGCATCGCGCAATACAACCTGACCGTCTCTGATCCCGCGCAACACGCTGCGCTCGGCATTCTTCCGGTGGGCACGATGAATGTTTTTGCGCATGAACTTGAACTTCCGAAAAGCGTTGAAAAATCCTGGGAGCGCATTCAGGAGCGACGACTGCGGGAGATAGATCTCTGGCAGGCGAACGATCAATTTTTTATCCAACTCGCCGGCGTTGGGCTCGATGCCGAGATCGTGAAGCAGACTTCCTGGAAGCTAAAAAAACAGCTTGGGCCGCTCAGTTATGCCGTTACCGCTGCACGCGTGCTCAGTCAGGCGGCGCCCGCGCTCACGATTCACATTGAGGGACGGCCCCTGTTGCATGGCTCCATTGTGCTGGTGGGCAATGGCCGTCATTACGGCGGCCCCGTGCCTGTGTTCTGCAAGGCCAAAAATGACGACGGACTGCTGGACATAATCATTTTTCACAAGCAGGGCGCTCTGGAGGTCTTTCAATTTCTCAGCGCGATCGCGCTCACCGGTTACGATCAATGCGGCGATATCGATTATCTTCAGGCGCGCGAATTCCGCGTGGAGTGCGAACAGGGATCGCCCTTTGAACTGGACGGCGAATTCTCCGGGCATGTGCCCGTGCATTTCAAGCCCGCGCCCTTCAAATTGCGCGTGGCCTGCTGATCAATGCGGTTCCATCACGCAGCCCGCAGACGCGTTACTTTGCCGTCTTGCTATTCGTTTTCGCGACGATCTGCACTTCCTTAAAATTGGCAGGCTTGTCCACGGTGATGCTCGCCTTGATCGGGACCAGCGCCTGCGTGGCCATCCCGTTGGGCGGAATGGCTGCAAAATGGAAAACCAGCACACCCTCGTCGTCTGACTTTGCTGGGACGAGTTCGGCACTACTCCATCCACCGCTGTTCACGGTGCCGTGGCTTTCACAGACAGCTTAGGCGGATAGATCTCGAGGGTATTCACTGTAACTTTATCCACCCGCATCACCATTTTCTCCGGCCTGGCCTCAGCTTTGTCCAAAGGCTGGGCACCAATATTAAGAACGCCAATGAAGCCACAAAAAAGCAGGGGGAGAATTTGTTTCATGATGGGCAGGGAGTTATTTGGCTGGGATTGTCACTCCCAAATTTGTTAACCCTTCTCTGCTGGCTTGAACTCGTCGGAGGCTGACCAGATGCGATACCGAACTTCATATCCTTCTCCTGCGGGCAGATAGATGACGATGGGCAGTCGGCTGTTGTAGCGGATTTTCAAGGAAGATCCCGTCACGAATTTAGTCACCGTAGGCGTTCCCGGTTGAACCCCGATCAAGGTGGTCATGGTTTGAGATGAACCGACGACGTCGTAATATTTATAGCCCCAGCCTTTGAGGTCCTGCTCTTTAATCGAAGCACCCATTCGGACATGATTCACGCCGTCTGTCTCCATCATTTTCCCCACGATCAGCTCCACCTGAAAGCTGTCTTCCTCCCCGCGTTCTTTGTGCGGCAGCGCGATGACCAGACGTTCCATCTTGTCTTTGGCAGCAGGGAATGCCTTCAGCTCTGGATGATCGGCGCTCATGACCGGAAAACAAAGTGCGATGTGGCAGAAGACGATTAGGGAAGCGATGTGTTTTTTCATGGGGTGATTTGAACTTGAGTTTCTATTTTTGGATGGAGCAAGGCACAACGGATAGAATAGGCTTTTCTTGGTAATAATTAGGCTAAAACTTTAGTGACCGATAACAGCGGCACGAGGCGATCCTCTATGACTCTGCTTTCAAGTCTGTCGCGGTGC
The DNA here is from genome assembly GCA_043783015.1 of Verrucomicrobiota bacterium. Lineage (GTDB taxonomy): Bacteria > Verrucomicrobiota > Verrucomicrobiia > Verrucomicrobiales > Verrucomicrobiaceae > VFKE01. The sequence goes on along the minus strand of JAYVZW010000485.1, from coordinate 87 downwards.
GGTCAAAACCGGACTGCTTGTAGCACTCAAAACCGGAAAGTAAGGGCGAAGCCCTTGCGAGCGAGCGCAGCGAGGCGAGCCTCCGCG
>JAYVZW010000484.1:0-3173 GCA_043783015.1 Verrucomicrobiota bacterium | reverse complement strand
CTTGCGATCTGGTGGCCACGTGTGGGTGTTGCACACCACCTGCACTCCGCCGCGCGAGCCGCTCCAGCGCTCATGCTCGGCTCCGTCGCGTGCGTAATCCGTCAGATGCAGACCCATGACGTAGAGTCCTCCTTTGCGCAGCGAGGTTGCCACAAGCCGCAGATGCGAAACCGCGCCCGCGTCATCGCTGACATATTTGAACGTGCTCACCAGACAATGCGCGAGATCAAAGCGACGACGTTCCGGCACCTGGAATTTCTCCAGTCGATCGCACCATAATTTCGCACTGAGCTTTTTCTTTCGCAGCCGTTCTTGCGCGTGTTCGAGCATGTTCTTGTTCAAATCAAAGCCAGAGATATCATGTCCCCGCGTGGCCAGTTCTGCCACCAGTCGCCCGGAACCGCATGCGGGTTCCAAGATGTTCAGCTCGCTGGTGAACCCGGAATCGCCGTGCTTGATCGCCACCGCCTCCAGAAAATCTGCCTCCTTTGAGGTATCGGCATCAAACACGATGTCGTAATAGAGCGGGGTGTCATACCAGTCGGCGGATTCAGTTTTCATCGTCAAGCAATCAACATGCAATCTCCGTAACTGTAAAAGCGGTAACGCTCCCGAATGGCATCGGCATAGGCCCGGAACACCAGTTCCTTTCCCGCGAACGCGCTCACCAGCATCATTAAGGTGGACTTGGGCAGATGGAAATTCGTCAGCAGCGCATTTACCACGCGGAATTCATAGGGCGGGTAAATGAAGATGTCTGTCTCTCCACGTTCTGAGACGATAGAGCCATGCCGGGCGGCGACACTTTCCAGCACACGCGTCACGGTAGTGCCCACGGCAATGACGCGCCGCGCGGAGTTGATTTTCTTGGCCGCAGCTTCGCTCACTTCATAGTTCTCCGAGTGCATCACGTGCTCGTCCAGTCGCTCGGCTTTGACCGGCTGAAAAGTTCCGACGCCGACATGCAGGGTGACAAATGCATGCGGAATTTCCCGCAACAGTTCCTGGGTGAAGTGCAGTCCGGCTGTAGGCGCGGCAATGGAACCCTCCTCGCGCGCATAGACGGTCTGGTAGCGTTCCTTGTCCGGCTCACGCTCCTCACGTTCCATGTAGGGAGGCAATGCAAGCTGGCCATGTCTGGCTGCATTTACAGCGTGATCAAACTCGATGAGCCGGTCACCGTTTTCGAATATCTCTGTCACCGTTCCTGTCGCATGACCGATCTTGATCTGATGGCCTTCACGCAGTTTTTTACCCGGTTTCACCATGCAGCGCCAGAGCGTGGGGGAGAGAGCTTTGAGCCGCAGCAGTTCCTTCATGCCGTCATTGGAGAAGAATCGCGCCGGCACTACGCGCGTATCATTGAGCACCAGCAGGTCGCCCTCGCGCAGAAATGACTTTAATTCGGCAAACGCATGATGCTCGATGCTGGCCGTTTCACGATTAATCACCAGCATCCGTGATGCGCTGCGCTCAGCCAGCGGCACGCTGGCGATAAGTAAGGGCGGGAGTTGGTAATCGAAGTCGGAGGTTAGCATGACGAGATGACAGCGTTACCAGCGCCAGGCTCCAAAAATAAAAACCATGGCCACACCTGCTGCCAGGATCAAACAGCCGAAAATCAAATGCGTGATCACCATCACACGCACGCCAGGCTCCAACAGCGCAGAGGCGGGCATTTTTGGATCGTAATACACACGGATGGATTTTCCCGCAGGATGGGTTTTCAAAAATGCATTGGTAGCAGTCTCTCCAGTGTGATTCAAATCCGCAAATGCGATGCGCGTTCCCTGGTGAACTTCGTCCGCCACAGAGTAAGTGTATTCGATCTTGGGAAAGCAGATGTCCGGCCCGTCCTCACTGCTGGAATGATAATCAAGTCCGCTGTCCACGACACGACCGTCAACCGTGGGCCAGCGGTAACTGGAAATGGATTCCCTCAGTTTGCGCAGCGCGCGCCAGGTCACCATGATTCCGGCCCACACGACCGGCCACGGAAAGATGTGCGTGAAAAAGAACGGCAGTTCCCGTGTATTCGATGACTGCGACATGTGAGAAGATTGTTCTTCGGTTTTCTCGAAGTTAAATCGTCATCGCCGAGTAACCACCGTCCACGATCAGTTCATGGCCCGTGATGAAACCGCCTGCGGCGTTGGAAGCGAGCAGCAGAGCCGCCCCGACCAGTTCGCGTGATTCGCCGAAGCGATTCATCGGCGTGTGTCCCATGATCTTGGCCACGCGATCGGGCACCAGCACTTTTTTGTTCTGCTCCGCCGGGAAGAAGCCGGGGACAAGCGTGTTTACCCGGATGCCCAGCGGTGCCCATTCGCGCGCGAGATTCTTGCTCAGGTTGTGGACTGCGCCCTTGCTCATCGAATAGGTGAACACGCGGCTTAGAGGAACCACGCCGGACATGGAACCGAGGTTGATGACGGACGCGGGGATTTCTTGATCGACGAAGTAACGCCCGAAGACCTGGCAGGCGAGAAAGGTGGCCTTGGTATTGATGTCCATGATGCGGTCATACTCTTCCTCGCTGATCTCCAGAAATGGAGTGGGCGAATTTACGCCCGCGCCATTGATGAGAATGTCGCAGCGCCCGCTGCGTTTCAGCACTTCCGCCAGCAGTGCTTCCAGTTCGCATTTCTTTGACACATCACAGGGCAGAAAATAGCCGCGCCCGTCGCCGGATTTGATCTTCTCCAGCTTTGACTCCGCCTTGGCCGCATCCCGTCCGACCAGCACTATTTCTGCGCCTGCTTCCGCAAGTCCCATGGCGATGGCCCCGCAAAGTTCGCCGGTTCCGCCGATGACAACTGCGGTGAGGCCAGAGAGATCAAAAAGTTGTGCTGGATTCATGGTTGCCGCCATCATGCCCCGTCATGGGTGACGGGCAAGACGAATCCTCCAGCCGCGCAAAATCAACAGGAGAGTCAGCCCGATCAACGCGCCGCAGGAATCGATCATGACATCCCGCACAGACGGGCCACGAGTGGGAATGAACGACTGATGAAATTCATCCGAAGCCGCATACACCACGGCGATGAGAAAGGCGAGCGCGGCGCATTTCATCGCCTGACCTCCGGGCTTTGCGGCTTGGAATCGCATCAGGGCGCGCCAGCACAAAATCGCGAGCATGGCATACTCGCTGAGATGCCCGCACTTGCGCACGA
>JAYVZW010000483.1:0-3175 GCA_043783015.1 Verrucomicrobiota bacterium | reverse complement strand
GAGTGAACATCATCGAAGCGCTTGAGCACCTTCTGAAAAGCACGGATCAAATCGAAGATGCCCGTCTGCGGCAGGGCGTTCGTCGGCGCGCTCAATTCGGGAATCTCCGGCGTGGCGGCGAAGAATTCAGTGCCTTCACTGTCGCGCACTTGGAGGAACTGCGCGGCGTCCTTAAATTTTTTATACTCCACGAGTTGTCGGATCAGTTCCCAGCGCGGGTCTTCCTCGTCCGCGTCCTCTTCCGGTGGCTGGACGCTCACGGGCAATAGCGTGCGGCTTTTGATATACATGAGGTTCGCCGCCATCACGATGAACTCGCTGGCGACCTCGATGTTGAGCATCTGGAAAGTTTCGAGATAGGCGAGATACTGGCTGGTGATGCGCTCCAACGAAACGTCATAGATGTCGATCTCATCTTTTTTGATGAGATATAGCAGCAGGTCGAGCGGCCCCTCGAAGATTTCGAGCCTGACCTTGTAGTCGTTATCCGTGGTTTCCACCCGCTCTGATAAAGCGGCGACCATTCCCGCGCAAGACGGAATGCGCGCCCGTATGAATGTTGAGATTTGCAGTTGTCGTTTGAGTTTTCAAGACAGCGCACTAATCTCCGCCGCTTATGGCAAAATCCGCACTCGGCAAAGGACTCGGCGCACTCATCGGCAGACCGTCTGCGGTTTCCGTGGACAGCAACGCCGCGCCTGCGGCTTCCGGGGATTCGGTGAGGAAGGTCGCCTTGGGCGACATTATCCCCAGCCCGCTTCAGCCGCGCAAGGAGTTCGCGGTCGAGCAACTCTCGGAGCTGATGGATTCCATTCGCGAGCATGGCATCATCCAGCCGCTCATCGTTCGCATGCGCCACGGCAAGCACGAACTCATCGCGGGTGAGCGACGCTGGCGCGCATCGCGCGAGCTTGGTCTGGCTCAGGTTCCCGTCATCGTGCGTGAGGCCAGCGACAAGGACGTGCTGGAGATGGCGCTGATCGAAAACCTCCAGCGCGAGGGATTGAATCCCATCGAGGAAGCAATTGCTTATCAGCGCCTCGCGAAAGAGTTCAATTTGCGACAAGAAGACATCGCCCAGCGCGTGGGCAAGAATCGCGCTACTGTCGCCAACGCCATCCGGCTGCTTGATCTGCCATCGCCTGTGCAACAGAATCTTCGCGAAGGCAAACTGAGCACTGGCCACGCAAAGGTGCTGCTCGGCTTGAAGCAGACGGATGAAATTGTGTCCGCCGCCGGACAGGTCATACAAAAAGGTCTTACCGTGCGCGGAACTGAGAAGCTGGTGGAGCAGATGCTTCGCCCGCCAGCAAAGAAACAGTCGGTTGGACTGGCAACGGGTGGCGATCTAACCCACGCCCTGCGGGCTATCGAGCAGCGCCTCACCAGGCACTTTGCGACTGCGGCCGCGATCCATCATGGCGAGAAAAAAGGGCGCCTGGAACTCGAATACTACGGAGTGGACGATCTTAACCGCTTGCTCGGCATCATGGGTTTCGCGGATGAAGATTCCAGCCTGTGAAAGCCATGCCCTTGCGTGTCTGCCTTTTTTTTGCGCTGCTGCTACCAGCGTGCGCGCCTTCAGCCACCACGCATCCAGATGATGCAGCGGTGCGCGTCATGCTGAATCGCTACTTTAATACGTGGTCTCAGCGCGACATGGAAGGTTACGGAAAATGTTTTGATCCGCAGGCGCGCATTTTGTTTGTGGCTAAGAACGGGGATATTGTCAGCGAAGGTGTCACTGATTTTTTGCACGGGCAAAAGCTGGGCCATGAACAGGCGGCTTCGCCCATGACGGAGCATCCGCTGGAGATTAAAATCCAGGGAGATGCCTTGATCGCCCAGGCTGCTGTGAAATGGATCCTGACCAAGGGATCGAAAGAAGAGCACGGCACCGATTTCTTCACGCTGCGCCGCGTGGGTGACGAGTGGAAGATTATCAGTCTGGTTTTCTACGCCGAATGAAACCCGCCAAACCATCCCCAAACCCGGCCAACTCAAAAGCTGAGCTTCCGAAAAATGCCCGCATCTCCCGGCTGCTGCTCGGCCTCATCTGCTTCATCGCCGGTGCGGCCATCATGGTGATCGAGATCAGTGCCAATCGTCTGCTGGCGCCTGAATTCGGCAACAGTCTTTACACTTGGACGGCGCTCATCGGAGTCATCTTGATCGCGTTCAGTGCCGGCGGATACCTCGGCGGAGTGCTGGCGGACAAGTTTGGTCGTGTGGACTTGCTCGGCTGGCTGCTGGCTGGCGCAGCCGTGCTTACCATGGTTATTCCTTTTTTAAGCACCGCCATGGCTTCGTCGTTCGCCGGTCATGGACTGATCTCCGGTCCGATTTTTATATCGCTTTTTTTGTTCGCACTTCCCGGAATCTTGTTGGGGGCGATCTCGCCGGCATCGGTGCGTTTCTACAGTCTTTCGGATCAGGATCATCACATTGGTTCCTCCGCCGGAGTCATCAGCATGTTGGGATCGCTCGGCAGTTTCGTCGGCACTTTTCTTTCGGGATTTGTCCTGCTATCCTCATTCGGCGTAAAGACCATCTTCGTGGGAACCGGGGTGGTTTTGCTAATGCTGGCGCTGCTTGCCTTTTGGATGGCCAGACAGTCGCCCAAAGTTCAAGCCGGAGCTGTGGCGGCCGCATCGCTTGCCGCTTTGTTGGGCCTGTTCTCCGAGGCCAGGGCGTCTGATGACGTCATCTTCACCCAGCCCTCATTTTATCATCAGATCGAGGTCAGACAGCCCAAGCACGACGTGAACCGCTACCTGCATCTCGACTCCACTTTGGAGGGCGCGATGAATTCCAAAAATGGCGATCTCGTCCTGGACTACCAGCGCTTCTGGCAACTGGCCCGGCTCAATGAAACCCTCAAACTCAACCGCGCCCTCTTCATCGGCGCAGGCGCATTTGGCATGCCGGAGCAGGTCGCGCGCACCGGTGCTGCCGTTCAGGTGGACGTGGTGGAGATTGATCCGGCGGTGATAGAGGTCGGACGACGTTTCTTCAAGCTTGATGAATTCCCGAACGTCCGGCCTCATTCCGGTGATGCCCGCCGTTTTCTCCAGCATTCGGATCAAAAATACGATCTCATATTCGGGGACGCCTACAATGGCGTCCGGCACATCCCGGCGCATCTCATTACCAAGGAGTTTTTCGAGAAAGTGCG
>JAYVZW010000482.1:0-3197 GCA_043783015.1 Verrucomicrobiota bacterium | reverse complement strand
GCTATGAAAATCTGTGTATTCAGATGATAATTATAAAAAATCCAAAATTTAACTAGACTTATCAAGAAAAGTTAAGTATTTTAGAGCAGTAATTATGGTTGCCACTGCTAATCCATCCGCCAATCCCATGCAGTTCGTTTTTCCGACCCAGTTAAATCTAGGTCTGCAGGACTCTGAGGGATTCCACCAAGAACTGTTGCGCGGCCTCACGCACAAGCTGAATAACCTTCTGGCCATTATTCAAGGCTTCAGCAGCCTGATCCTTATGAATGATGATCTGGATCCCTCGGTTCTGGAGAACATGAAGCACATCAAGGAGGCTTCCGTCAGCATCTCCGGACTCAGCGAACGCATCCGTGCCGCCGGCGGCTGTGCCAAGGTCACGCTGCAACCGCTCAATCTCGACGAATACCTCGGCGTGGTCTCAACTGCCCTGCACGAGCCCTTTGTCAGATGCGCGGTGCCTTTTGAGATGGATATTACTCCAGGGCTGCCGCCTGCGTCGGTGGATCCTTCCAAGTTCAAGGAACTTCTGCTCGAACTCCTCAAAAACGCTGCCGAAGCTGCGCAAAAAACCGGAGGGCGCGCCCTCATGCAAGTGACCGGTCCTGGTGTCATCAGCCCGCTGGCTGAAAACCGCGTGGACATTCTTATCAGCAACACCGGCTCTCAAATCTCACCGGAAAAACTCGCCGATGTCTTCCGGCCCTTCCAAGGCTCGAAAAACAGCAATCATCTAGGACTCGGCCTTACCATCGCAGCCATGCTTGGTCACATGATGAATATCCGCCTCGGCGTGAATTCACAGGACAACACCACGACCTTCTGGGTCAGCGTGTCGGCGGCCTGATCCTTTCTCAACTACACACTCCTACAGAAAACGCGCGGAGGAAGGCCCTCCGCGCGTTTTCTGTTTTTGAGATGAATGTGCGTAGCGCTTTCAATCAGTTGGACGAAAACAAAAAAGGACGCCGGGTGTGGCGTCCTTTTTTTGCGGAAGTCTGTTCGATGATGGCTCAGGAGGTGGTGCGGCGCTCGACGTTCAGCTCCATTTTGCGGTAAAGGGTCGCGATGCTGACGCCCAACATGCTGGCCGTTTTTTCGCGCGAGCCGTTGTTGAGCTTGAGTGTCTCGTTGATAAAAAGTTTTTCCTGGCCGCGGATGAAGTCGTCCAAGGTGGAGCCGACGGGGAGCTTCTGGGTGCCGCCGGATTCTGCGGAGGGATCGAGCGGGGCTTCGACTTTTTGGGTGACTTTGGAGGGGAGGTCGGCAGGGCGGATGTTGTTGGTCTCTGAAAGGGCGCAGGCGCGCTCGACGGCGTTGCGGAGTTCGCTGATGTTGCCGGGCCAGGGATATTTTTCGAGAAACTCCTCGGCGTAGGGTTCCATTTTTTTCATCGGACCTCCGGAGCGCAGGGCTTGCTCGCGCAGGAAGTGCTCGACGAGCGGCGGGATGTCCTCGCGGCGCTCGCGCAGAGACGGGACGTTCACGGGAACGACGGAGATTTTGTAGTAAAGATCTTCCCGGAAGCGGCCTTCGCGGATGGCATCCTCCAGATGCATGGTAGTGGAGGTGATGAGGCGGAAATTGAAGGCGCCGTTGTAGGAGTTGGGCGTGGTGGTGGCGGCCTGTTCGAGGAGTCCGTTCAGCTGCGCCTGGATACGCATGGGCAGGTGGTGAATCTCCGCAAGGTGGACGGTGCCGCCCCGGGTGCGGGAGAAGACGCTGCTCTGCGGATTGCCGTGGCCGAACAGTTCGGCTTCAAGAAGGTCTTCGGGGAGCGCGCTGCACTGGATGGCTTTGAAGGGCGCATTGTTCCTGCGGCTGCCTTCGTGCAGGGCGCGGGCGATGAGTTGCTTACCGACGCCGAATTCGCCTTCAAGAAGGATGGGGCTGTCGTTATCAGCGACGCGCTGGATGATGCTGAGGATTTTCTGGACGGCATTGCTCTGGCCGATGAGCTTGACGTTATGCGCCACCGGCGGGGGCAGCGGGGCATCCCGGGTGGCCGAGGGCTTTTTTCCCAGAGCCTGTTCAATGGTGCGCTTAAAGTCGGATAACTCGAAAGGCTTGGAAAGGTAATCAAAGGCTCCAAGGCGCATGGCTTCCACAGCCACCTCCACCGAGCCATGCCCAGTAACCATGATGACAGCGGCAGAGGGCTGCTCGGTGCGGCAGAGCTTGATGATTTCCAGGCCATCTATGTCTCCGATGCGCAAATCCACTACGATGAGATCCGGTTTGATCTCCCGGATGGCGGCGACACCTTGAGTGCCGGTGAGACAATCGGTGACAGTGTGGCCAAGTGAACGGCAGAATTTCGCCATTAACTCCAAAAAGGAAGTCTCGTCATCAATGATTACTATTTTGGCCATAGTGAAAGGGATTGTGGGTTTCCAGAATAATGATTTTAATGAATATTCATGGAATATTAAGCACTTCTGGTAGTTAGTCAATCAAAAATGAGAATGAGCCGTGCGTTTTAGTTTTGAGAAATGCGTTAAGCCACGTCTGGGCACCCATTTTCGAGTGGAGGTAAATGAAATCGTTTTCACCCCTTAGAGGTCAAAAATTTGGAGGTTTCTGGAGCGGGGGCGTGCGACATTGATTGGTCTTTGCGTGGCAGGTTCCAGAGAGGCGCGTTCAGAACGATCACGCATTTCTATGTAAGCGCAGAGCTTGTCCCATGCTTTGGCGTGATCATCTTTGCGGATGAGCAGGATGGCTTGATCGTAGAGATACCTCTGCGGTGCACCGGGGATTTGTGATACTTTTTCCAGAGTGCGCAGTGCGTCATCCATCAAATTTTTCGCTTTTTCGGCCTCGTAAAGATCAAGTCCATAGCTGTAATCCGTGGAGTGTAAAATGAAGGCATGCCGGAGTTGCTCCAAGCCCCCGGTGCGGCGGGTAGTTCCATCGATTGTTGGAATTACATTTTCCATGACCAACTGGCAGGCGCGCTTGTAATCACCAGCCGCAGCGCTGTCTGAAGCCAGAATGGGCCAGCCGGTGGTGCGCCATGCGGGATTGCGGTCCAGGGCGTTGAGCAAAGTGCTGCGGTCTCCGTGTTCAAACCACAGGCGGAACAGTTGGAGGCGTTCTTCGGTGGTGAAAAGATTCAGTGATGGCTGCAGGCGCAGCAGTTCCTGCAGCACCGGCGCAAAATCCTCTGACGTGGCATAATCGAGATAGGCGAG
>JAYVZW010000481.1:0-9605 GCA_043783015.1 Verrucomicrobiota bacterium | reverse complement strand
ATTAATGGCGAGTCGATTCTGCACGAGCCTGTATTCGTTTAAGCCAGTCCCGCCCGCACCAGCAGCGCGTTCGGGTCAGCGTCGCGGCCCATGAAGTCGCGGAAAAGCTTGGCCGGATCCTCGCTGTTGCCTTTGCTCAGAATGCAGTCGCGCAGGGCGTGGCCCACGGAGGGATTTAGCACGCCTTCTTTTTGGAAGCGCGTGAACGCATCAGCATCCAGCACCTCGGCCCATTTGTAACTATAGTAGCTCGCGGCGTATCCCACGGGGCTGCTGAACAGGTGCCCGAAGCGGCGCGCGATGGTCGGCGCTTCAGTATTGGTCGGGAAAATATAACCAGCCAGAATCCGGCGCGCGAGCTGGTCAAGGTCGGCGTCCTTGACCGTGGCGTGACTGATGTGCAGTTCGAGATCGAGCTTGCCCTGCGCCAGCTGACGCATCATGGATACGGCGCTCATATAATTTCGCGCGGCGATCATTTTCTTGAACAGCCTCTCGGGAATGCATTCACCCGTTTCATGGTGCTTCGCAAAGAAATCGAGGCTCTGGCGCTCCCAGCAGAAATTTTCCATGATCTGGCTGGGCAGTTCCACAAAATCCCAGGCCACGTTCACACCGTTCAAGCTCGGGATTTCCACGTTGCCCAACAATTGGTGCAGCAGGTGGCCGAACTCATGGAACACCGTGCAAACTTCGTCGTGAGTCAGCAGCGCCTGCTTGTCGCCTACGGGTGGCGTCATGTTTCCACAGATGAGGCCGAGATGCGGACGGCGGTCATGCGATGCATCGCCGGGCCTGCCGCCCTTGAGATAATTCATCCACGCTCCGCTTCGTTTGGAATCGCGTGGATGCCAGTCGGCATAAAAACTCCCGATGTGCGCGCCACTGCCGTTGCGAACCTCAAAGAATTTTACTTCCGGGTGCCAGACCTCCACCGGGCCGGGATTGAGTGGCGAGCCGCTGCTGCTGACCGGTTGGCCCGGCTCCGAGAAAACCGTTTCCCGCTTGTTGATGCGGATGTCGAAGAGCCGTTCGGCCAGCCGGAACATGCCGTCTAGCAAGCCATCCACCGGGAAGTAAGGCCGCAGTTCCTCCTGATCAAAATCATACTGCTCGCGTCGGCGTTTTTCGCTCCAGTAGGCGATCTCCCATGGCTCCAGCAGCCGCACCGCAGTCTGTGTTTTGTCGGCAAGATATTCCTGCAGGGCAATAATTTCGCGGTCGAACGCGGCTTTGACCTTGTCGTGCAATCCCTCGGTGAACTTCAACGCCGTCGCACCGTTTTTGGCCATGCGGCGTTCTAGAATGTGATCGGCGAAGTTCGCCTTGCCCAGCCTCTGCGCCTTTTCATGGCGAAGGCCGAGGATTTTCCAGACAAGTCCCGTGTTGTCGTATTTGTCTTCTCGACCGACCGTGCAGTTGCCTTCCCATGCCTTCTTGCGCAGACTGTCGTCATCGAGGTGCTCCATCAAAGGAATGAGCGATGGCGCTTTTAATGTGAAGCGGTGGCGCGGCGCATCCGGTTTGGCCGGGTCAATCACCCGGGCGGCATCGATAGCCGATTGCGGCAGGCCGCGGAGTTGTTCAGGAGTGTCGATGAACAGCTCCCAGGCGTTGGTCGAATCAAGCACGTTCTCGGAGTATTTTTGCGTGATCTCCGACAGCTCGGCTTCGATCTCTTCCAGGCGTTTCTTTTTCTCGACTGGTAAATCTGCGCCATGTTGCTGAAAGTAGGCCAGCGATTCCTCGAGCGCGCGTTTGCGGGTGCCGGTGAGGGCTTTCGCATCATCCGTCTTGCTGTAAGTGAGCACCAGATCCCAGAGGTCATCGTTAAGCGGAATCTTGGCAAAGAACGCGCTGACCGTCGGCAGCATTTTGTTGTGTGCTTCCCGCATCGCGGGCGAGTTGCACACGGCATCGAGATGCGTCACCAGGCCCCAGGACTCATTAAACTCCCGGAGAGATTCCTCAAAGGCCGTGAGCACGCTGTCAAAGTCAAGCCCCCCCCTTTGCTGATTGATGACTTTGTTTAGCTCAGTCTCCGCGCGGGCAAGGGCGCTGGTGATGTCCGCCTCCACACATTCGGGAGTAAGTGTTGACCACCGGACATGGAAAGATTCGTCAAGAAAAGGATGGGGCATTTATGTGTTGGGGCGTGGCTTTAAAGAATATCAATATTCATCGCGGCCCCCGCAGGACGCAAATCAATCTCTGCCAGGCTTCACGTCCGAAGCTGGTGCAGGCTGCGGCTTTTTTTCCTGTTTCTTCTTGTCGGGCTTGGGGTCCAGATTGGCCTTTAAATCATCTTCGGTCACGATTGATTCCACACCGCCTGTTGGCACCTCCGCCTTTGCCGTCCAGATGATGGCGTTCAGCACCAGCTTGCGCTGGTCGTTATTGCCCCAGCTATTGTGGTAGTGACCGCCGGTAAAGCCGAACCCGCGTCCGCCATCTTCACGCTCCAAGGCCCAAGCCGTGTGCTGCGGCACTTTGTTTTTCACTTCCTCGCGCACCGTTGGATTGCCTTCATGTGGGCCGTCCTTGCGGCTCATGGTGCCCTCAGGTGCGATGGCACTGAGGATGGGCGTAACGCCCTTCATTCCCTCGCGGAAGCGCATATGGAAATACCACTCGTCCAATGTGGAGAAAGGTTTCACGCCGTAGCAGATCGGATGCTTGGGCAGTTCTTTGAAGTCTGCCTGCCAGTCGGGGTTCACGCTCCAGTTCGGCTCGAAGTATCCGCCCAGCCAGTCCTTGAACTCCGGCCCGCCGGGCGTCAACGGCGTCTCCACCGCATAGTGCAGACAGACAAATCCGCAGCCGCGCTTCATTTCTTTCGCGAGTTGTTTCAGGTGGTCGCCTTGCAAGGCCGGATGCCCGGGCCCGCCATCGGCATACATCACGATTGTGTCCGCCTTGGCCAGTTCCTCCTGCGATGGCCACTCAGCATTCAGGTGGTAGGTCACCTCGAGGCCCGACACATTTTCCGTGAGGCATTTCCCCAGCAACAAAAGCCCCGCATTGTGCTCGTGCTGGGCTGGGCCGTGCGACGGCTTCCCGGCCAGCATGAGAATGTTTTTCTTGTCAGCAGCACCAAGCGTGGACAAGCCAAGCGCGAGGAGCGCGGCGATCGTTTTCAGGAACAGGCGATGTTTCATAATGTGAAAGTGAGGGAATTATACGCGCCCTGCAACCTGAGACTTTACGGAATTGAAATGGAGGAGGGTTAGGGAAGAGACTGACAGACCGGGCACCAGCAGGCGGTGCGCCCACGCAGTGATTCGTGCTTGAGTTTGGTGCCACAGCGTGGGCAGTTGCTACCGCGCTTCCAGCGATGGGTGAAGAGCCATGATTTAGGAGGATCACTCCAGTCCACGCCGATGGTTTTCAGGGCCACGTCACAGACTTTGCGCAGGGTGCGCCAGAGTTCTCGTGATTGCTTTTCCGTGAGCGATCCTGCGGCAAAGTGCGGCGGCAGTTTCATCTGCCACATGACTTCGTCCGCCATCCAGTTGCCGATGCCGGGGAAGTAACGTTGATCGAGCAGGAGTGCCTTGAGCGGCTGACGCGAGTGACGTTGCAGAATACAAGTGACGAGTTCCTGCGTGAATCCTTCGTCCATTGGTTGCGGCGGCAAATCGCGCCACCATGCGGGCGGGGCATTGCTTCCGGCGTATGAAATGCGTCCAAACTGCCGTGGATCGTTGAAGACAAGGGCCTGTGACTTGGAGTGCAGAACCAGATGATCGTGTTTCGCGAGCGCATAAGGCTCAGCCTTGATGCTTAGTTCGCCAGTCATACCCAAATGCACACCCAGCCAGCGTCCGCCGCTGAACTCAAAGAGCATCTGTTTGCCGTGAGTCAGTGATTTTTTGAGTTTCGCGCCGGTCAATCCGCGAATTAATCCGGCTAGGTCACAGTCGCGGAACACACGCGATTTTTCAGACGCCGCCACGTTCACGATTCGCAACCCGCCACCGGGAGCCCAGCGTTTCGCAAAATAAAAAACTTCTGCGAGTTCCGGCATTTTAGGAAAGCGGGCGCCTCAGTGTTCCCGCCTTGCCGACTGGCCAGTGCGCGCCCTGCCGCACCCACTCAGTGAGGATGCGCTTTTCGTCAGGCGTGAGGCGCTCGCCTACTGGCGGCATGGTTTGCGCGTGGCTTTTTGTGCCGTTTATGATGAGCAAGCTTTTCTCAGGCTGCCCCGGAACGATGCGGGACGGAACTGCGAAAGCGAGCGCGCGGCTTTCCATGCTGAAGAATGGGAGCGTCTCCTGGTTGTGACACATGACGCACTTTGCTTCCAGCACAGGCTTCACATGCGTGACGAAATCAATTTTTTCATGCGAGCTTTTCAAGGCCGTGGCGCTGAGCACATTCCAGTCGGCCGGAGCAGTCTCTGAATGCGATGTGACGGGAGTGTGGCAGGCCCCCAGCCAGCAAGCCGCAGCGATTCCAGACAAAGTGATCATCAACGGATGCGTCATGAAGATGCAATAAGAGATGAAGCGACTGGAGTCAAGCCATGCGACCTGTGATCATGTCGTGTTGAAACAGGCGGATTGTGCTGCAAGTTGAGTCGTAGGTTTTGTGCCTGGTCTCCTACTTGAATCCAACTACCGATGATTTCCAAGCTGCCATCATGGGTCTGGTCAGGCGCATGGGCACTGGCTTTCGTGGCGGGCATTGTTAATGTCGTCGGACTTCTCGGCTTTGAGCATCAGGCCGTCACCCATTTGACCGGCAACACCTCCATGCTCGCCGCGGCGATTGCTGAACTCAATTCATCGGCTGTGCTGCACTTCGTCGCGATGATCGGCTCATTCATGTCGGGCACGGTTCTGAGCGGATTCATCATCCAGGACAGCACACTTCAGCTTGGACGGCGCTATGGGATTGCCCTGATCATGGAGTCGCTGCTGCTCTTTGCCGCCGCGCAACTCCTCGCGCGCGGCAGCATCTTTGGCATGTATGGAGCGGCGTGTGCTTGCGGCCTGCAGAATGCAATGGTCAGCACTTACAGCGGTGCCGTCGTCCGCACCACGCACCTCTCCGGAATGTTCACGGACCTCGGCATTTTTCTCGGCCACCGTCTCCGGGGCCTGCCTGTGGATGCCAGACGGCAACGCCTTTGCCTCATCATCATATCTGCCTTTCTCTGCGGCGGTATCGCGGGCGCGGTTGCATTTCATCATCTTGGCTACGGCGCTCTTTACATACCAAGCGGACTTGTCGCCAGCATGGCGGCCACCTATGGAGCAAGCCAGTTTATCCAGCTGAAAGGCAAATGAGAAGCGGCCGTTATTTACAACGCGCCTTCCGGCATTACATCCACACCTACGCTAAGTTCCGCTTTGCCCGCGCCGATGGTAACGCCGCGCAGGGGACTTACGTCATTGAAATCACGACCCCACGCGACGGTGATGTGACGGTTTGATGGCAGCAGATTGTTGGTGGGATCGGCGTCCGTCCAGCCGAGTTCCTCACCGCACCAGACGGAGACCCACGCGTGCGAGGCATCCGCGCCGACGAGCTTGACCGTGCCGGGGGGCGGCATGGTTTCGAGATAACCGCTGACATAGCGCGCGGGCAATCCGATGGAGCGCAGACACGCGATCATCACCTGAGCGAAGTCCTGGCATACGCCGCGACGTTTTTCAAAGACGCGTTCGATGGGCGTGGCAACATCGGTCGCTGCGGGATCGAAGATGAAGTCGCGATGGATGCGGCTGTTCAAATCACACACTCCCGCAAGAATGGGGCGAGTGGCGGGGAATGAATGCTTCGCGTAATCGGCGAATATTTTCTCCGGCGTGATCAACGGCGATGCAAAAATATATTCCCCGGCTGCGGTCGCAGAATTAAAAGCATCCGAGCGGCAGGCATCGCGCACCGTCTCCCACGGAGGAGAGGCGGAAGGGTCGGGCGGAGTCGCTGGCGTGATTTCCACCAGGCTGCGGCTGACCACTTCCAGCCGTTCATGCGCGCCTTCGATCTCAAAATACACGGTGCCGTTTCCAAAGTAATCCGTGCGCGCCGCGCGTTCACCTGGCTCGGGGAAGATATGCATCTCATGCCACGGGCATGCCTGGGATGGAAGACTGCGCGGCGCGAGCCGTGCGAGGTAATGACTTACCGTGACCGGGCTGTCATAAGTATAAGTCGTGCGATGAGTGATGCGGTAACGCATAAGATTAACGTTCCCGCCGCAGGGCGTGGCTGAAGTAATGACTGGATAACTGGTCGGAAAGCTTTTCCAGATTGACGCAAAGTCGCGCGCAGAGATCCATGACAAAGCTGCGTGATTCATCATCCGGTTCCGCGAGCGCGGCGAGGTTAAGGCTGGCGAGGTCGGATTGCAGGGCGTCGGCCAGTTCCTTTTCCGATGCCGAGAAAGTGGCGCCGGGGCTTTGGTGCAACTGCGACACATGCCGCCCGAGGGCGTGAAGCTGGAACGCCGCGGATCGCGGGTTCATATCATTGAGCAAAAGCAAATCCAGCACCGGGGCCAGCACCGGGCGCGCGAAGTGAAGGCGTCGATACGTCATGCTGCTGTCGCAAATTTCCAGCATGGGTGCGAGCACGCTTTCATTGGTGGATTCAACGGTCACGCCCGCCAGCGTGAACACGCCCAGCGCGCGCTCCAGTCGCCGTCCGATTTCCAAGAAGCGCCAGCCATGGCCGCGCGTCATGTTTTCCAGTTGCATTCCGCTGAACGCAGCGAGGTCGAGCACGAGGGAGTCGAGCATGGCCAGCGCATCGGGGATAAACCATTGTTTCGTGGAGAGTTTCGCATCGCGCTCCAGACGGTTCAGCAGCCGCCAGGTGTCGTCGGACAATCGGTCGCGCGCGGCGGCGGCATTGAAGCGCACGCGATTGAGCAGATCGCGCATACCGCCTTTTTTTTCTGGATCCTCCACGATCTTGCGCGCCATGGAGCGGATGGAATTGAAATCGCGGGATTTGGTTGCTTCAGGATCGTTCTTCAAGGTCTCGAATAATTTTACGCAGGCCGCCAGTTCGCGACTTTGCAGTTCCGAGCCTTCGCCGGTGAGTCGTTGCAACATCGTGCGCAACACGCGCACCGTCTGCTCCAGGCGCTCCGCATAGCGGCCCAGCCAGAACAGATGATCGGCCACGCGGCTGGGCACACCTCCTGGCGGACGTGCAGGACGGATGACCACGGCTTGCGACGGAAGCAGCGTGGTCCGCTCCACTTCGCCATCGGTCAGCACCCATGTGTCCTTGCTGATGCCGCCGCCTTGCATGGACACGACCAGTCCGCGCGACGCGGGGCTGACGCGCGTGAGGCCGCCTTGCATGACGGTGCAGTTATCGCCCGAGGCACTGGTGAATGTCCGCCACACCAGCGAGCGCGGTTGCAACGCACCGTCCACATAGGCGGGCGTGGTCGAGAGATTCAATACTTCCTGCGCGACCCAGTTATGCGGCTTGGCGCGGATTTGCTCCAGCAGCTCGGCGCGTTTCCGTGAGTCGGTTTCCGCGATGAAGATCGGCTCGCGCGTGCCGCGTGCAAACGCGGGCTTCACCACCCAGCGTTCGGGATTTGAAAGAACCATTTGCAGCTCACGCTTCTGTCCGCACCACCACGTCGGCACGCTGGGCAGCAGCAATTCTTCGCCAAGAAGATGGCGGCACAATCCGGGCAGGAAAGGATGGATGGCGGGCGTCTCGATGACTCCGGTGCCGAGTCCGTTGACAATGGAGACATTGCCCGAGCGCCACGCTTCCACCAGTCCGGGCACGCCGAGCAACGCATCGGAGCGCAGTTCCAGAGGATCGCAGAACGTATCATCCACGCGGCGCACGATGACATCCACGCGACGCAGACCCTCGAGCGTTTTCAGATGAACGCGGCGGTCGCGCACCGTGAGGTCCGCTCCCTCCACGAGCGGATAGCCGAGATAGCGGGCTTTAAAGGCTTGCTCGAAATAAGTTTCATTATAGGGCCCCGGAGAATGCAGCACCACCGACGGCGTGCCGCGACGCGAGGGCGCGAGGGAGCGGAAGCTTTCGCGCTCCGTCTCGAAATATCCCGCAAGCCGTTGCACGCGGCAGGCACTGAATTCATCGGGAAATATATTCGAGAGGATGATGCGGTTCTCCAGCGTGTAACCCTTGCCCGATGGCGCTTGCGTCCGGTCGGCCAGCGCCATCCACGCGCCGCTGGCATCGCGCACCAGATCGGTGCCCATCGTCACCAGAAAATTTCCGCCGGGCGGAGTGATGCCTTGCACCGGGCGGAGATAACCGGGATTGGAAAAAATTAGTGAAGGCGGCAACCGCCCCTCGCTCAACAAACGCTGTGCCCCATAAATGTCCGCGAGCACGAGATTCAGCAACCGCGCGCGCTGGCCCAGGCCGGCGGCGATCCGGCGCCAGTCATCGGAGGCGACGATGAAGGGCATCAAGTCCACCGCCCACTGACGAACGGTGCCGCTGGCGTCATCGTAGATGTTGTAAGTCACACCGTGGTCGCGCAACAGGCGCTGGATGGTCTCATGCCTTCCGCGCAGTTCCGGCGCGGCGTGTTGCGCGAGCATTTGTGCGAATACTTTCCAGTGCGGTCGCAGTTCGCCGGTGCGCCCCATCATCTCGTCATAGACTCCTGGCTGGGGACGGTAGCCATCCAGCAAACCTCTCTCCGCCAGCGTCACGGTCGCGGAAGATGGAGTTGAGATTTCGGTCGCGAGGAATCGCTGCATGATTTTTGGCGCGTTGTTGATGCGTCGGCGACGAAACAACCCCGTGGCTTACACTTTTTATGCGCGCAAGTCGAGTGTGAATGGAAACTCGCGATTTCGCTCCTCCGGCGGCAGGCTGACACGCCCCGGGGTATGGCCCATCGGGAAGAAGCGCGAGAGACGGCGGCTTTCGGCTTCGTAGGAATTGACCGGGAATTTTTCATGGCTCAGTCCGCCGGGATGCGCCACGTGATAAGTGCAGGCTCCGACACTGCGGTTGTTCCAGGTGTCGATCAAATCGAACACCAGCGGCGCATGAACCGGAATGGTCGGTTGCAAACAATTCGGCGGCTGCCACGCGCGATAGCGGATGCCCGCGACATACTCGCCGACGGTTCCCGTGGGATGCAGCGGCACGCGGCGTCCGTTGCAAGTCACGACGAAACGCGGCTCTACCAGCCCGTTTACTTTCACCTGCACACGCTCCAGTGAACTGTCCACGTAACGCACTGTGGCGCCGGCGGCAGAATCTTCGCCGAGCACGTGCCAGGGTTCGAGCGCAGTGCGAATCTCCAAATTCACACCACGCTGCACGAGGTTGCCGATGGCCGGGAAGCGGAATTCAAAGTGCGGTGCGAACCACTCTGGTTTGATCTCGTGTCCGTGATCCGTCATGTCTTCGAGCACATCCACGAAGTCCTCCCAGACAAAGTGCGGCAGCAAAAAGCGGTCATGCAGTTCCGTGCCCCAGCGCACCAGCGGTTGATGATATGGCTGCCTCCAGAAGCGCGCGATGGCGGCGCGCAACAAGACATGCTGCGCCAGACTCATGCGCGAATGCGGCGGCATTTCAAACGAACGCAGTTCCACAAGACCAAGCCGTCCGCTGGAGGTGTCCGG
>JAYVZW010000480.1:0-3199 GCA_043783015.1 Verrucomicrobiota bacterium | reverse complement strand
CTGCACAGCTGCGTGCTCAGTCATGTCTTCCTGCCGATGGCGCTGCCGCCTTTGGAGAGGATGATGGAACTTGAATCGTTGATGGTGCCTTGTTGTCCGGGCTTGAGCGAAGAATATTCATGGCCCCATCAAGCTGGCCACCTGGCTGGATGGAAACCGAATGAGCCGTTACGTCTCCGTGCACCTGGCCGGTGGCGCTAATGAGCAGGGGGCCGTGGCACTGGATGTTTCCGGTGATGCGCGAGCGCACTTCAGCTTCATTGGCCACGATGGTGTTGAGAAATTGAAAGTCACTGCCTTTTTCGATCACGAGACGATGGCAGCGGACGGTTCCAATGTTATTTCCGATGGCACTGATGATGAACTCACCGGTGCAGTCGATATTCCCGGAGATGCTGCCGTGAACCGTGAGATTCCGGCAGTGAATTTCTGTGGTGCGGAGGTTACCGTTTTTTCTGATCAGCACATCGCCGCGTGTGCGAATGGGGGTGGTGGAGTTCAAATTGATCTCGAAATTCTCCAGACAGATATAGACTCCACAGGCCGGGCAGTTGGTGGATTTCGCCGAGCGACCTACTTTAAAATTGTTGTGACAGTCGAAGCATTCAAACTTTTTGAAATGATGCTGGCGATTGGTTCCTTGCTCTTTCATTTTAAGAAAGGTGCTCTGCTGCGCAGCCTGCTGACCGGGGGCCGAAGGCGGCTCTACACTGGCGTTCCAAGGTGCACTGATTCTGCTCCCGACCGGCTCGTTCCCGGCATCTGTGGTTGATGGATTTTGCGTAATCGACGCTGTCTCCGGAATATTTTTTGATGTGAGGAAATCTTCCTGAACCGCGGGATAAACCGTGCTGGGCACGGGATTGATCGTGGAAGATGCAACCACGCGGTTTTTATCAACGCGCAGATGCTCCCCACAACTGCGGCAAATGGTGGTGACCACCAGACGCGGCTCACGCTGAACCGCGCCACAGAGCGGGCACGCCACGTCGATTTGGTTTTTCGGCAGCGAATATTTCCGGCTCTGGCTTCCTAGAAATTTGCCGAACACAAATGAGCGTTATGCCGTGGTTTGAGGTTTTGGGGCGCTGACAGGGGAGGAAGCCGAGGCCGCAGCCTTAGCGCCTTTGCCGACTTGTGAGCGTCCGAGGAAGGTTGCGCCTTCTTCAATGGACAAGGTGCCGGCGGTGACGTCACCCATCAGAATAGCGTTGGACTTGAGCTCACAGCGTTCCGCGACTGTGATATTGCCTTCTACTTTCCCAAAAATGGTAACGGCACGGGTTTTGATTTCACCCTTGATGAGGGAATTTTCGCCGACGGTAAGCGAGCCGTCAGACTGCACTTCACCTTCAATTTTCCCATCTATGATGAGGTCATGAGAGAAGCGGATGGAGCCTTTGATTTCAACATCGTTGGAGAGAACGTTTTTGCTAGAGGTCATGGTAAAATTGGAAGAGGATGGTCGGTTGGTAGTTGGGGTCATGGAGGAGGCGATTGACGAAGTCAGTGGGGTAGCCCCCAGAGTGGCGGGGGCATCCGTTCGGCTGCCTCCTGATGATTGTCCGATAATTTGTTTAAGCATTGGTCAAGTTTAATCATTGGGTGATTTGAGTGTCAATCGCGGACTCGGATTTTTTTGAAATTATTTTCCGTTCAATTATTTTTTTAGATTTTCAACCAGCTCATCAGCCGGATAAGTCCAGATTTCCGAAAGAGTTGGGTGATAATGCGGCGCGGAAGCGAGAGCAGCAACTGTTGCGCCAAGATGCATCGCCACCGCAATTTCGTGGATCAACTCGGTCGCATGTGGTCCCACGACTGAGCCGCCGAGAATGACGCCGTTTTTCGCATCTGCGATTAATTTTACAAAGCCATCTGTCTCGCCCGCCACGATGGATTTGCCGTGGTCGCTGAATGGATAACTCGCAACGGCGAAATCAAGTCCCTGCGCCCGTGCTTCGGTCTCGCTGAGACCCACGCTGGCCACCTCGGGCTGAGTGAAAATTCCGAAAAGCTTGCAGCGGTAGTCCATCTTGTGCTCCAACGGCTTGCCGTGCAGCAGCTTGGCCGCATTCCTGGCTGCGACTTCGCCCTGCTGGATTGCCAGATGAACGACTTCCAGAGGACCGCAAACGTCACCCGCAGCAAAGATGGCGGGATGTTCGGTCTGCTGTGTGGGCTTGACGGAAATCGTCCCGCCTCTTGCAAGTTCAATTCCGCAGGTCTTGAGTCCCAGGTTGTCCAGAGCGGGCCGCCTGCCGAGCGCGAGTAATATCTCAGATGCTTCGACGATGTGCCTTTGGCCATCCTGGAAGAAAACAACTCGTTTTCCTGTCACGGTTTTTTCCACGCGCTCTAACTTAGTGCCGCAGTTCACGTTGATGCCGCGCTTGATGAAGGAGGTCCGCACCACCTCCGCAACATCGGCATCGATCCCGGTGAGCAGTTGGGTGTTGCGTTGCAGCACAGTGACCTTCCTTTCAATGCCATTCAGGAAATGCGCCATCTCCAGTGCAATGGCCCCGCCTCCCAAAACGATGAAGGAATCTGGAATGTCTGCGGCATCGAGAATGGTGTCGCTTGTCCAGTAACCGCATTCATCGAGACCGGGCAGTGAAGGAACGCTGACAACTGATCCCGTTGCGATGAGCGCCGTGCCGGAGGTGATTTCTTGCGCGGAACCATCAAGCATCTTCACCGCGATGCGGAGCAGGTGACCTTCAGCATTTTCAAACCGGCCCATTCCCCTGAGCAAAGTGAAGCGCCCGTCCTCCAGTTGACCTTTGCGGTAATCTGCGAATTCAGCGATGAGCCGACGTTTGCGATCACGTATGGAGACGGTGTCCGGCTGCTCTGAATGAACCCTGAGTCCGAACTCTTCCGCGTGCCCAATGGCAAGCTGGCGGTTCGCTGATTCGATCAACGTCTTGCTCGGCATACACCCGCGCAAGATACACAGGCCGCCCAGTTCTTTTGCGCCGTCGATAATCACCGTCTTCAATCCCAGATCAACTGCTGTGCGAGCCGCAGCGTAGCCGGCGCTACCGCCTCCAAGAATAGCGAAATCAAAATGTGTTGCCTCTGACATGCAGTGTGATACTCGACTTGAGGAAGTTTGCAAAATTGGAAGTGATCACGCGCACATGAGTGTGGTCGTAAATCACAGATATTTGTGGATCAAAATAATACGCTAAAA
>JAYVZW010000479.1:0-9610 GCA_043783015.1 Verrucomicrobiota bacterium | reverse complement strand
ATACGGCGGATGATCCGGACGCCGGACTTCTGGCGCTGGCGAATGATGACCGTCGCGAGGTGCTGGTTTTCAAAATGGCGGTGGCACTGGGCTTCGATGCACCGCGTGCTTTTACGCTGGTGTCCATGCGGGCGAGCCGTGATCCAGATTTCGGCGTGCAACTGGTGGGCCGCATCCTGCGGGTGCATCGTCTGCTGCAAGGTCGCGCGCAGTCCAACAAGCTGCCGGAGGCGTTGAACTACGGCTATGTGTTCCTCGCGGTGCCGGAAGCGCAGACCGGGCTGGACATCGCCGGACAGCGGATCAATGCGATTCAGACCGAGTATGCGAAGGCCAGCACGGCAACAGTGGCGCTGAGATTTGGCGAGGGAATCTCGGGCGTTGGAATGGTCGCACCAAGCGGACAGGTGGAGTTCCTAACACTGCAAGGTGGGGAGGCCGATGGAATCAGAGAAGTTGATCCAGTCGAGACGGGAACGCCAGAATTCAGGCCGTCCACATCGTTTGATTTCGGCAGGTTTTTCGGCAGCAGCACAGAGCCAGACACTGGTGATGCGTCTGACAAAGGACCGAAACAAGTCGTGGGCCCAGTGGCGCTGCACCGCTATGCCTTGAGGGCCGATGTGCCGCATCGCTTCAAGACGCAGGAAGTCTCGGCGCTGAATGAAGTGACGGAAGAAGACTGCGCCCAAAGCTTCATCGTCTCCACGCGGGACTTGCTTGAGGCCATGAAGGACCGGGTTCCGGTGGAGCGGAGGACGCTGGATGTGTTCACCCATGAGATTCAGCAGGAGTTCAACTACGCGGCGGACATGTCGGATGAGGAGGCTGCGAAGCTCGCGAAGAAGGCGCTGTTGAAATACGACACTTTTGACCCGCGCGAGCTACGACGTGCCCTGCTGCGGAAGATGCAAATGGTGATGCATGATGCGGGCATGGCGGAAGCAGACGATCAGGAGAAGGCGACGCATTTTCTTGAAGTGATTCTGGCCACGCATCCCGAGTTGCTCTGGGATGCGCAGAAGCAGGCGCTGGCAAAGCACGCGGAAATCCGGGAAGCTGACGAGCTACCCGGCGAGATTCAGTGGCCGGAACGGCTGGCACATTCGCCGCGGAATGTTTATGGCGTGATGCCGCCCGGTTTGGGTGGATGGGAGAAAGAGTTCGCTGAATTGCTCGATCGTGACCCACACAGGATCGTGAACTGGTGGCATCGCAATCTGCCGCACAAAGAATGGTCCGTGAATGTCCTGATGGCGAGCGGCAAAGGATTCTTTCCTGATTTTATAATCGGAATCCAAGGCCGGAAGACTGAGGAGGGCACGTTGCTCGCTGATCCAAAGGAACGCTTTGAGACCAGCAAGGAAGCGCCGAAGGTGCTGGCAGAACACGGGAAATATGGTCGCGTGATGATTCTCGCCAAAGATGGCGTGCGCTGGATGACCATCGGTTATGATGAGAAAGCGAACAAGCCAATCATGGCGCGGGAGTTTCGGATGACGGACGCAGTGGGGTTTTGATCGTCTCTTTATAGTCTGGGATGCCGGGCGACACTTCGCTTTACGCGGGCCACACCGTGAGATAAACTCACCAGCGTGAGCATGATTACTGCCATCTTGGAAGCTGATGCGGAGGGGACGCTGCACCTGCCGGTGCCGGCGGATTGGCGCAAATCCAAGTTGAAAGTCACAGCAATCATCGAGGCCGCCCATGGAAACGGCTCTGGGGGAGTTGCGGATTGGCCCGCGCGACGGGAGACCGCATTGGCCGCCCTGCAGCGAATTCGGGAACGAGGGGGCATCCGAAGCATTCCCGACCCGGTCGCGTGGCAGCGTGAGCAGCGCCAAGATCGCTTATTGCCCGGCAGGGAATGACGACACTCTTGTCGTCATAAACGGGACGGCAGGCGTGCCGTCCTTCTTATTTGCACGCCGTTCGGTTTGTCGCGTTGCTACGCATTGAGACGCGTCATTTGACGAAGGCGTCGTTATGACGGTAATTGCGTTCTTATTTCCATGAGCCAGAACCGACAATCGACCAAACATCGCAAGACCGCCGAGACTGACATTCACCTCACGCTGTCCATCGACGGTTCGGGTAAATCCATCATCGATACCGGCATTGCGTTCCTCGACCACATGCTCACGCTTTTTGCAAAGCACGGGCTCTTTGACCTTCAGGTGAAGGCCGTGGGCGACATCGACGTGGACTTCCATCACACGGTGGAGGACACGGGCATTGTGCTCGGCAATTGCTTCAAAGAAGCCTTGGGCGACAAGGCGGGCATCGTCCGCTACGGGTGGGCGCTGCTGCCGATGGACGAGACGCTGGCGCGGGTCGCGGTTGATCTCAGCGGTCGTCCTTATCTTCACTATGTAACGCCGGAGCGTGTGGAAACCATTGGCACGGCCTTTCAATTTCAGCTCGTCGAGGAATTCGTGCGCGGTTTCACCAATGCGGCGATGGCCAACGTGCATGTCGAGATTCTCCACGGCAAAGACGCACACCACATGGCGGAAGCCATCTTCAAAGGACTGGCGCGCGCGCTTGATGCAGCGACCCGGATCGATCCGCGCGTCAGCGGCGTGCCGAGCACGAAGGATGTGCTGTGAAAATTTCAAGGGTTCAGGTTCAAGATATGAACGCTGTGCATGAAGAGTTGATCTTGAGTCTTGAGTCTTGAATCTATGAAGCTAGGCATTCTCGATTACGGCGGAGGCAATCTTCGCAGCGTCATCAACGCCTTCGCGGCGGTCGGGCATAAGGCAACGCTGGTGACGCTGCCGCAGCATTTCGATGAACAGGATTTACTGGTGTTCCCGGGGCAGGGAGCGTTTGGCGATGCCACGCGGCAACTTAAGGAAACGGGTTTGTGGTTGCCGCTGAAGCAATGGCTCGCGGACGAGCGTCCCTACTTTGGCATCTGCCTCGGCTATCAACTTCTTTTTGAAAGCAGCGAAGAGAATCCCGGTGTGGTCGGCCTTTCTACATTCAAGGGCACGGTGCCGCGCTTCACGCCGAAGCCCGGACTGAAAATTCCGCATATGGGCTGGAATACGGCGCGGTTTGTTAATCCGGCGCATCCGCTTTGGACAGGGCTGGGCGAGGATGCCTCGTTCTACTTTGTGCATTCGTATTTTCCGAAGCCCGCTGACGGGGCGCTTGCAGCATGCACCACGGATTATGCGGGCGAGTTCGTCTCCGGCATCATGGCACCGAATCTGGTGGCCGTGCAGTTTCACCCGGAAAAGAGCCAGTCAGCAGGACTGACGCTGCTGAAGAACGCGCTCGATTTGCTGGGTTAGGCGCAAAGCGATTGGGCTATTTTCCAGCCTCCGGAACCTGGAGACTCTCCACCCAGCGTGCTTCCATCAGGGTGTCGATATAGAAGGCGTTTTTGTCAGCGCGGAAGATGTTGGTCGCCTTGCTCATCCAGTTCTGGCCTTCTGCCTTGTCGTCTTTTTGAAAGGCAAAGGCGGCTTTTGCATAATAAAATGCCGGGGTGTCATCCATGAAAGTGAAGGACTTCATGGTCTTTTCAGCATCATCAATTTTGCCTTGCTTGAGCTGGCAAACGAGAATTTTGAAAAGCGCGAGATGACGCAGATCTTCGCGAAGCTTCGGAGTGTCGGCGATGAGCTTCTTGAAAGCGGTTTCGGCCTCGGGATATTTCATCTCCGCAAAAAACAACTCCGTCTTGTTGAACTTGGGTTCGATGGCATCGGGCACCATTTTCTCGGCGCGTTCAAAGCACTCCCTGGCGTGGACAAAATCCCGCATGCTGGTGTAGATGCTTCCCCGGACATTGATGAGCACCGGGCTGTCCGGCACGATGACTTCAGCCTCGGTAAGTTTTGAGAGTGCTGCGAAGTATTGCTGCTTCGCGTGCAGTGATCGCACATCATCAAGCAGTTTCGCAACCTTCGGATCGAGCAACGGTTTTTTTTCCTCCACTGGCGCCTTCGCAGGGGCGTTGGGTGACTGGGCACTGACTGTCGTCAGAAGCGCGCAAGGCATCGCCATCAGAGAAAGAAAATTTACACGAAGACTCATCATGGACACGAAGTTAGCAGCCGCATCCGCAGCGGCAACAATTACCTGAGGCCTGTTCGGCAGCCGCCGGTCAATAAACGTCCCGCCGATACCGCTTCGCCGCCTTCATGGCCTCGACGTATTCAATGGCCTGCTCGGGCGTCTTGCCGCCTTCCTTCACAATGATCGTGTGCATGGCCTTGTCCACATCCGCCGCCATTCTGGAGGCATCGCCACAGACATAGAAAATCGCGCCGCGCTCCAGCCAGTCGTAGAACAAGCGCCCGTGCTCCAGCATCTTATGCTGCACATAGAGCTTGTCCGCCTGGTCGCGGGAGAAAGCGGTGTCCATGCGGCGCAGTGTGCCGTCGCCGAGATAGCTGTTCCATTCGTCCTCGTAGAAGAAGCAGGAGGCCCGGTTGATTTCGCCAAAGAAAAGCCATGCATCACCGCTGGCTCCCGTCGCGCGACGTTCCTGACAGAACGCGCGGAACGGCGCGATGCCAGTGCCGGGGCCGCACATGATGACTGGCGTTTCATCCGTCGGCTCCGGCAAGCGGAAACCTTTGCCGGGATTGATGAAAGTGGGCAGGGGAGTGGTCGAGTCCACGCGCTCCGCGAGGAAAGTGGAACACACACCGCCGCGCTGACGACCGCGACTTTCGTAATTCACGGTCGCGATGGTGAGATGAACGTGCTCAGGATGGGCCTTCAAGCTGGAGGAAATGGAGTAAAGGCGGATGAGCTGCTTCTTGAGCAAGGCGGTAAACTCCTGCGGCTCAAACTTCGCGCCCGGATTCTCCGCGAGAATGTCCAGCACATCGCGGCCCCAGAGGAACTTCTTGAGATCATCCTTGCGCTCCGGCGCGGTCAGGGCCGCGAGATCAGTATTGCCCGACTTCTCAGCCACAGCCTTGAGCAATTTGTTGTCCGTTTCCATGATCGAGTAGCTCTCGAACAATGCCTGCCGCACCAGCACATCCACCGCTTTGGGATTCTTCACCATCTCATCGCCGGAGAAGCCGAGTTGCTCCAGCACCGAGTCCACCAGCGCAGGATCGTTCGTCGGCAGCACCGCCAGGGAATCACCCGGCAGGAACTCCAGGCCGGAGCCGGTCAGATCAATTTCATAGTGTCGCGTGTTCTTTGCGGCACCCGCAACAGTGAGGTCGCGGGCGTGTTTCAGATGCGCTATGCAGGGGTTCTTAAGATTATAAACAGGCTTGATCGGGGCTGGGTCGCTCATGATAAAAATTGGGCGGGCAGAATAGGGGCGCAGGGTGTGAAGTCAAGATGGTGCGATCAGTGAGATGCAATTTCCGTGCCGAAGGATTTACAACTGTAGGGCGTCTGTGCCATGCCGAAGCATCTTCGCTCATTCATGAGCATTGGCCTCTTCCTGGGAGCGCCGCCGTCCTCGGCGGCTGGAACGTCGCTCGTAAATGCATCCGGCGTGGACGCCAGCGCTCCCAGGGATTCCGCAAGCCGGAATCTGCATGGCGTCAGTGTTAGGCGCGGCGAAGCTGGGCAAGGAGCGGCGGTTGGCAAACGCCGATCTAATCTAAACGGCGATTACCAATCGCCGCTCCGTGATATGAGGGATGGCAGTGGGAAATCCGCCCCATGCCTGTCAGTCCGTCGCACATCATCTAGGCTCCCGCCATGTCCGAAGAAGCACCGCACAAATCCCACGCCACGGGTTGGATCATCGGCGTCGTGGTGGCGCTGGTGTTGTATGTGGGGAGACCATTGGAGCGTAACTTTTACGCCCGACGGCGTCCAGTTCTCCAACGCATCGCTCTCCGTTTCACTCAGCAAATCCAAGTGAATGCGAAGCAGTCCGGACACGAATCCGTCACCGGATGGGTTCCGTTATGACCCTCACCCCGGCGGGGTGACAGCCACATTCGGCAACACCCTCAATCAAGATAGGGCGGATCGTAGGCCACGCCCGGGCGATTCCGCAGGAGTTCCCGTTCCTCGCGGGAACTGCGCTGGCGATGATACTAAAGTAACTAGGCCATCTTGGCTGAGTGTGTAACAGGCTTCCAGCCTGTTAGCTCACCTTCGGTTCAGGCGGGACGCCTGAAACACTCACAGGCTGGAAGCCTGTGTTACAAACATTGCAAAACGGTTGCCCATTGCTAAACCTGCCGCCATAAACGCTTGGGACAAAAAGAATGTTTCTGATCAACCAGGTCCGCTAAGCCGATGAAGAAGCACATGAAGCTCTGGACCACCATTTTGATCGCGTTGATCGTTTTGGTGGCCGGGTATTCATATCAGCACTCAATCACTTTTGTTTGGGGTGCCACTGAGGACAGGGATGGCCTCTGGATGGCGGCGTTGAAGGGCTTTCAGAGCACTCCCCGATATGTGGGCAGCCTCGGCGACTATTCCTATTTCCGAGCTGGCGACTTGATTTGCTCGCGTTACAAAGCTCCAACAGCCAAGATGCATTTGCCAAGAATTTTTCCCTTGGGAAAAGGCACGCCTTGCGTCGTCACTTTTGAAATGGTTCCTGCATATCCATAATATTTGCTTCCCGTCGCATCGCGACGAAGGATGGTAGCCGTGGACCTCAGTCCACGGACAAGGGGAGGGAACGAGATGTGTCGCGACGCGACACCGGAAGGGCGGGCCACGATGTAGGGCGGCGCAGATGTCGCGGATGCGGTTCCGCCGTCGCTACGCGGCGGGACTCGTGCGGTGCGTTCACCGGGGGTTAAAACCCCGGGCTACCGTCCTTGGTCGCGACGCGACCGGCAGGGTGACAGCCACGTCCGGAACACCCTCAAGCAAGATATGGCGGATCGTAGGCCACGCCCCAGCGTTTCCGCAGGAGTTCCAGTTTCTGGCGGGCCATGGCGACGCTGTTTCCGGTTTAGCCTTTCGGCTTTAGCTTTTGATACTCGGCGACGAGGACTTCATGCGTTTGCTTTGCCGACGGGACTTCCGATGCGGCTTTGACGGCGGCGGCGCGGGCTTCGGTTGCGGTGGCTGCGGCTTTGGCGGCAACGGCTGCGAGGGCGGGGAGGGTTTTGGGGAGGTCGTCTTTGGCTGCGACGGCTTTGGTGAGGGTATCCACGGATGCGGCCAGGGCGGTCTCTGCTTCCTTGATGACAATGGCTTGCTTGTCGTGCGTTGACTGCGCGGTGGCAACGGCAGCGTTGGCGGTGTCAGTCGCGGCTTTGGCTGCGGCTTGAGCGTCAGTGTTGCGTTTTATAAGCGCTTCGAGATCGGTGGCGGCTTTGCGCGAGGAATCGAGGGTGGCGGCGGAACCGGCGGCGGCTTGCTGAGCTTTGGTGGAGGCTTCGACGAGTTGCGGGTTGGTGGTGGTGGCGTCGGCGAGGGCTTTGGCTTTGGCGGCGGAATCGGCGGCGGCTTTGCTGGCGGTGTCGGTGCTGAAGATGTTGTCCTGCGCGGATTTCAGGATGCCTTGGGATTTGGCGATTTCCGCAGTGGCTGCGTTGTAGGCGGCGAGCTTGGCAGCGGCATCCGCTTGCTTGGCGGCGAGGTCGGCCTTGTGGGCGGTGATGGTGGTGTTCGCTGCGTCGAGCGCGAGTTTGGCTTTGGCCTTGGCTTCAGCCTTGGCGACGATCGTAGCAGGGGCATCGGCGATGGCTTTTTGCGTGGCGGCAATGGTGGCGGCGGCTTGGTCGGCGACGGCTTTCAACGCGTCGGCGTTGGCGAGCGCGGTCTGCGCGGCGGTTTCCTTTTTCTCAACTTCATCCGATGCGGCGAGGACTTGCAGATTAAATTGCGCGGCTTTCCAGCGGGCGGCGTTCTTTTCGAGCGCGCCGGTGTGGGCGGCGGAAGCGTCGAGGTTTGCTTTCACTCCGGCGAGGGCATCGGTCGCGACTTTTGCATGGGCCTCGGTAGGCGGGACGGCTTTGTTGGCGGCGTCGGCTGATGCGGCGGCAGCGGTAAAAGCGTCGGTGCTGGCTTTGATGCCAGCCTCGGCGGCGATGAGCGCGGAGCTGGTGTCGATGAGAGTTTTCTGTGCGGCAGCGTAGGTGGCTTGGGCAGCAGTGGAAGCGGCTTGCGCAGTGGCAGCGGCAGCTTCGTCGGCTTTTGCTTTCGCGTCGGCTTCGGGATTGGGCGCGGCTTTGGCGGCGGCTTGCGATTGGGTGAGCGTTTGTTGCGCGATGACGAGAGCGGCGGTGCCGGCATCAAGCGCGGCTTTCTTTGTGGCCTCGTCTTTTTGCGCGGTGTCGCGGGCGGCGAGCGCGGCGGCTTGGTTTTGCTTCGCGGTGGCGAGTGATGTCTCGGCAACCTTTGCGGCGGCAGTGGTGTCGGTGGCGGCTTTCTTCGCGACTTCGAAAGCGGCGGTGGCCCTGGTCATCGCGTCTTGCGCCGCAGTGTGGGCGGCGACGAGGGCGGCTTGGGTGGCCTGCGCGGCGGCGAGTTGCTTGGTGTCGGCGTCGAGGCGGGCGGCGAGGGTGGGGGGATTGGCGTCGAGTTTGCCGATGAGCTTTCCGTCCGCAGAATTCCACACGCGGACTTCGCCGCTAAAATCGCCGGAGATGACTTTCGTCATATCGTGCGAAATGGCGGCGGTCATCGCGATGTCGGAGTGCGCGTCGAAGGCACGCTGCACGTTGCCGGCAGCGTCCCAAAGTTTCGTCGTCTTGTCGCGCCCGGTGGACACGAGCCGTCCGTCGTGGGCGAAGCGCACCGAGGCGGAACCTCCGCCGTGTGCGGCCCAGTTCTTCACCCGGCTGCTGTTTTCCAGCTCCCACAGCATAATCTGCCCGTCCTCGCCGGTGGTCGCGACAAGCCCGGAATCATCGCGCCACGCGATGTCGGTGACGCACGCGGTGTGCGCTTTCAATTCGCTGTATGGCTTTGCCGTCGCGGCCTCCCACACATGCACGCCGCCGGCGCGGTCGCCCGTGCATAGAAGCACGCCATCGGCGCTGAACGCCATCGCGGTCACCCAGTCGGTGTGTTTCTTGATGGTCTGGAGCAGCTCGCCGGTGGTCGTGGAATAAATTCGCACGAGCTTCGACGGCCCGCCGAGCGCGATTTGCGATTGATTGGGCGAGATGTCTGCGGCGAGCACGCTCTCGTATTCGTTGCCGACTTCTGCGATGCGTTTGCCGGTCGCGACATTGAAGACGACGACCTTGCCGAGCTTCGCGCCGATGCCGCCGCCGGCCATGAGCAACTGCCCGTTTTGGCTGAACTTCAGCACATACGGATAGCCCTCGGGAAATGGCAGGACGCCCTCGATGGCGAGCGTGTCGGCGTTGTAAAGCAGCACCTGCCTCTGCCCCGCGACCGCGACCAGTGGCGCCCATGGACTCGCGGAGATGGCGGGAATCGCCCCGGCGCGCGCCGCGACCACGGGCGGCTCCAGCAGCAGGTCGCCATTCGGCATCGGTGGCGGGCCATCGGGCTTGCCGCTCGCGACGGTCTTGAGCGAAAAATCCATCTTCGGTTTCTTGCTCATGATGGCTTTCGAGCCGCTGTTCTCCAATAGTCCACCGGCAATCCATTGCTTGATGGTCGCGAGGTCCGGGTCGCCGAGCTTTGCAGCCTTCGGCGGCATCTTCGGGTCTTCGAGGTGGTTGAT
>JAYVZW010000478.1:0-3205 GCA_043783015.1 Verrucomicrobiota bacterium | reverse complement strand
GGAACGATGGTCTTGTAATGAATGGAGAATCCGTGGCTGAAGAGGATGGTCTTGCCCTTGGTGAGATGCGGCTCGATGTCTTTCTTGTAAGCGGCGGGTTGCTTCGTGTCGGGCAACGCGACGAAGATCACGTCGGCGAGCTTCACGGCCTCGGCGGTGTCATAGACTTTGAAGCCGCGCTGCTCGGCGACGGCGCGGGACTTGGAGCCGGGATAAAGGCCGATGATGACCTTGACGCCGCTTTCCTTGAGGTTGAGCGCGTGGGCGTGGCCTTGGGAGCCGAAGCCGATGACGGCGCAGGTTTTGCCTTTGAGGGGTTCAAGGCTGGCGTCTTTGTCAGTATAGATTTTTGCAGGCATAGCAGTTGTTTGGTTTATAAGGGCGCGCAGTGTGTGTCACGCCGGGCGGGGCGTCAATATGAAATCAAGTTGCGGGCTTCTTCGCGTTTGATTATAAGAAACCCACATGTGTTCCCCTCAATTCTTCCTTTCGCGCTTTGCCAGCGCGGGGATGGCCCTGATATTATGCGCTTGGAGCGCAAGCGGCGCGGCGGGCGCGGATGACGATGATCTTCTGCATCCCAAGGTAAAGCTCACCCATGGCGGTGAGGCATCGGTATATCTTTATGAAGCCGACGAGCCACGCGCGGTGATGGTTTTCGGCTCCGGCGACGGCGGCTGGTCGGAGTGGGAGGGCATCATCAGCAGCTGGATGGCGGCCTCGGGAATTTATGTCGTGGGCTGGGACTACCAGAAATACGCCAAGGGAAACACGGACAAAATCAAGACCGGTCCCTACAAGCCGGACAACAAGGATTTTACGGCCGGGGACATCGGGCGCGATCTGGCAATGCTCGCGGCGCTGGGTCTCGAAAAGGCCGGCAGGCCGGATTTGCCGGTCATTTACGGAGGCTGGAGTTCCGGCGCGTCCGTGGCCGTTCCAGCGGCGGCACGGAAAGAGAAACCCAAGTCGCTCGTCGGCGTGATGCTTTTTGGTGCTGACCGTCGCGGACGCTATGGACTGCGTAGCAGTGATGAGTTCGGCAAGACACCGGTGGGACCGGGCACATTCGACCTCTCTGAATTTGACGCTGCCATGGCGAGTCTTCGCGTCGTGCAGTTCCACGGTGGCGCGGACTTTCTGGCTTCCAACAAATGGATTCAGAATCTCAAGACGCCACACGCTCTCTATGAGATTCCCGGCGCAAACCACGGTTTCGACGGGCCTTCGCCGAAGTTTCAAGAATGGCTCAACGACGGCATCGAATGGATGCTGGGTGATGAAAAAAAGGCTCCGCAAATTGTTAGGAAATCATTACTCAATCATGAGCTGCCCTTTGGACTTTCCCCGTGGTGGCCCATCGCGGCCATCTCCATCGCGCTGACGATCTTCTTCCTATTCTCGCGCCAGCATTCGGTGCGGGTGCTGGCGCTGGCAGTGGCGGTGATGGGACTGGTGGATTTGGTCGAATCATTCTTCCAAAAACCTGGTTTTGTCATCGGCTGGATGGAGCAGTGGATTCCGCTGGGGGTCACGGAGAAGAGCCGCTTGCTGCTGTTCGTTTCCGGAGTTTGCCAGCTTGGCCTTGCGCGGGGCATCGCGCGGCACAAGCGGATCGCCTGGCTGCTTTCGCTCGTGATGCTCTCGCTTTCGGCTGTGCTACATCTCTCTCGCGCATTCGACTGGCATCATGCGCTGGCCGCCGTGATCCTGATTGTGCCGCTTATCCGGTGGAGAAAAGAATTTGTCGCCCGTTCAGATGCGCCGTCGTTGCAACTGGCCTTCGTGATGGCGGGAGTTTTTGCCGTCGGACTCTGGGCTTACGGCACCTTCGGGATGTATCAGTTCTCAGAAAATGGAAATCTTGTGGACAAGCTCACGCCCGGTGAATGCGCCACGGTCTCACTTCAAGAAGTTTTTCTGATGAAGACAAAATACAGCTTCACGGAGACTCATATGTCCACGCGGGATGTGCGCCAGTTCCTGTCCACCCTGCGTGGCGGCAGTCTGCTGGCCGCCTTTCTCGTTCTCGGTCTTCTGCTCCGGCCGGTTCTGAAACGACGCCATCCCGATGCCACCGACGAGGATCGCAACCAGGTGCGGAAAATCATGGCTGACCATGGACGCGACCCGATGGATCATTTCGCGCTGCTGCCGGACAAGCGATATTTCTTCGGCGCAAATGGCCAGGGCGTGATCGCTTATGCCTTGTGGCGAAAATTTGCCGTCGCGCTCGCTGATCCCATCTGTCCGCTGGAGATGCGCCCGGTGATGATCCACGCCTTTGCGCGCTTCTGCAAAAGCCAGGACTGGCAGCCGATGTTTTACTGCTCGCACGTCTCGAACCGCCCGTTTTATGAGGAGGAGGGCTTTGTCACCATGAAGATCGGTGAGGACGCACGGCTGGATACAAACGAGTTCAAACTCGAGGGCAAATTTTTCCAGAACCTCCGCACCGCGCGGAACAAGGCGAAAAAGAACGGCCTGACTTTCCAATGGTATGACGCCAAGCCGCAGACCGATCACGGGCTGGAGGCGCAGCTTCAGGTGCTGTCCGACAACTGGCTGGCCCGCAAGCACGGCGGGGAAATGACCTTCGACCTCGGCTCTTTCAACCTGGATTACATCCGCGAGCATGGCGCAGGCATTGTGCGCAATCCCGAGGGGCGCATCGAGACCTTCGCGACCTGGCTGCCATTTGATCAAGGCCGGGGCCGCTGTCTCGACATCATGCGTGGTCGCGAGGACGCGCGCGACGTGATGGACTTCCTTATTCTGGAAGCGATGGATCATTTCAAGGCGCAGGGCATCACGCACATCAGTCTGGGCAACGCACCGCTCGCGAACGTCGATGCCATCGAGGGCGAAGTCGAAAGCCGACGCGAGCGCGCCGTGCAGTTCCTCTTTGAGAATTTCGATCAGATATACGGCTACAAAAAACTTTTCCGGTTCAAGGACAAATACCAGCCCAACTGGCAGGGGCGCTATCTGGCCTACCGTCCCGGTGTTCCGCTGGCAATGGTTGGTCTCGCCGTAGCCGGGGTGCATCTTCCCAAGGGCTTCATGGGCTTATTGCGCTCCTGATGACCTTGAGCTCTGAAAGCTTTTCTTTGACCGTTTGCAGGCTGGCGGCTAGTCTCGCCGCTCTCCTATGAAACTGAACCTCCTGTCCCTGACCGTCACTCTAGCATTCGCAGCCCTCGCC
>JAYVZW010000477.1:0-3208 GCA_043783015.1 Verrucomicrobiota bacterium | reverse complement strand
AAAGATTCTTCCCAGCGTGAAGGGAATTAAATAAAGCGCGTGCGCACAATCTGTCGCGGTGTGTAGCCCTTCGACAGGCTGCAACCGAACACGACCGTCTGAGATCTATTAGCTTGCACGCACCGGATTGGCCGGCTTCGGCGGCTGGGTGGCGCTCATCTTCCTCGCGGCGGCGACCATCTCTTCCAACATGCGCAGTTTCTCATCCACGGGCAGGGCGGCGAGTTGCCTGCGCCGCTCCACCTTGCGTGCAGTGAGTTGTTTCATCAGCTCAGTCATGAGTCGAGGTAAGTGTCTTGAAACTTGCGCCAGCGATCCAACATATCATGGCGCAAGTTCCGCTTTGATCAACCACCTCTGTCTCTCGTTACCCCAAGGAGTGGCGATTGGTAATCGCCGATCAATCTCACCGCGAAGCGGGAACTTTTTACGCCGCATTCGCGGCAGGGTTTGGTTCGGCGATTGCCAATCGCCGCTCCTTGATTGAAGCCTCATGCCCCTTCACCGCCGGTGCATCGAAACGCATCTGCGTGCCCTTCAGCGTTCCGTTCTCGAGGGAATAAGTCGGCACCACGATGGCCCAGACCTTGCCCAGCTCGGCCCGCTCGAAGTCATCAGAGAAGAGCAGTTCCTTCTTCTTCGCAATTGGCTCGGCGGGAATCGAGGGAAGCTTCGGTGCGTCGGCGTCGAAGGTGGGGACGGTTATGAGAAGGAAGGGAGTGAGGAGGCGGATGTTCATTGGGGAATGAGAAACGGCTCCATCGCGGCACTATTATCACTGTGTGCAACGAGATACTCCTGACTGCTTTGACAGAACATTTTCTTGATCTTCCGCGCGCAGAAGGACAGGTTGATGGGTGTCGTTTATACCAGTGCTCAGAGATCTTGTGAATCTACGCCGCATCGCCGATCCGAACGATCCGCTTGTGTTGACGTTTGACTGTCTGTGGAATCATCAACCGCAGGCGATTGGACCGGATAATGCTGTTCCAATTAGCGACGTCCTTGCGTATTTGGAGGATAATGGTGTCACAATGAGTTACATTCAATCTCAACAGGGACCGTTGAATGAAACTCGAACTTCAAATGAGCCTATGTTTATTGGAACAAACCGCAGCGGTTGTTTCTTAATTGAAACTCGTGAGCATGCAGAAGTGGCGCGGGATTTTTACAACTCAAAGATTGAGCGGATGGGAGTTAATCGGGACCACTTGTTGAATCAAGCGGAGAGAGTCGGATGGAATCGCTTGTGAGATTGACAGTAGTGGCAACGGCATCTCTGTGTCAGCGTTCACTCTTCTGAAACACCACTACGCGGTTGGTGTTGGTTCCGAGGTCATTGTTGCCAACGCCCCAGCAATTCGAAGTCTTGGTGAACTTCTGACTGTTGATCAGAACTAGCACAGGATTAAGACCGGCCTTGATACCGGCAGGGATGACGGCTTCCTCAAGTCGCACCTTGCCTCGCTGGAGTTCACCGACCTCAAACGCGATCCATCCGCCCGGACGCAGGACGCGATACATTTCTTTGAGAGCGCGTGTTATGCTTGCCTCCCAACCGACGAGCTTCGTTTGAATGTCGAGTTGAACGGCTTTTGGTTCCATGCCGATGAACCAGCATCGGAGCCAGTTGTCAGCTGCGTAGTCAACGATGTTCAGGAACGGCGGCGAGGTCACGATGAGATCGACGCTGCTGCTCTCCAGCGCGGGCACGCATTCGCAGTTGGTGGTGATGATCTTTGCCTTCTCTGAGGCCGCGATGATGCTCTCCCGCAACACCGGTGTGATGTCACGGAGAAGACTTTTGGTTTTGGCGAGAATCAGATCAGGAACGGACCTGAACTCGGGCTGCTGCTTTAGACGTTCGTTGATCTTGCGCTGAGATCCGACAGAGACGGCCTGATTGGGCGGCAGGGTGTAAACGGAGAAAAATCCTTTCGAGTGACCCGTGAGCCGGTTGATGGCGACCATCTGAATCCAAGCATCAATGGAGTCGAACGCACCGCTCCGCTGACGATCCGCCATGTAAGACTTCAGGGCATAAAGCTGACGAAGTGTCTGCGGATGATAGAACACCAGTAGGTCGTCCGCAGGCTCGCACGATGAATGGAACAAGATGGACTCCAGCCGCTCCTCCACTTGTTCCACAGTTGGAGGATGAAGACGGGGTGAGATTAACCGTTCACACAGAGGGTTAG
The DNA here is from genome assembly GCA_043783015.1 of Verrucomicrobiota bacterium. Classification (GTDB taxonomy): domain Bacteria; phylum Verrucomicrobiota; class Verrucomicrobiia; order Verrucomicrobiales; family Verrucomicrobiaceae; genus VFKE01. The sequence goes on along the minus strand of JAYVZW010000477.1, from coordinate 1,010 downwards.
CATCGCACCCGACGGGAACGCGTCCAAGCAGCGCCGCCTCAAGCAGGGTTGTCCCTCGTCCCATGAAAGGATCAAAGACCACATCTCCAGGCTTCGTCAGCCGCTCGATGAAGAAGCGAGGGAGTTGCGGCTTGAAGCAGGCGCGATAGGAAATTTCATGAAGCCGGTTGGCTGCACGTTGCTTGGACGTCCAGAATTCATTGATGTATACCGGAACGTCATAACCCAAGGCCTGCTGGCCCATCGTGGTGGTCGTCCCGAATTCGCTGAATGATGACAGCTCGCGATGCAGCAAAGTTCCACGATCTGATGTCGTGGATTTTGCTGGCTTGCTGACAGTGGCGATCATGATCCTAGCTGACGAAGAAGATTGAGGGCGGCAGTTCTGGACACCTTGGTTGTCGATCCAAGAAGACGCTTTTGCCACCAATCTTTCACTGTTTCGGATTTGACGATCCAGAACGGAACATCGGGGAAGGAAGTGATATCCGTAAGAATGTAACCTTTGATTTCGGCGAGTTTCTGAAGAAAGCCCGGTTCGTTAAATGATCTTCCAGAACCGACCATGTAGCTCGGGCAGAAATAAACACCACCTGCGGAGATGCTGCGAACTTCCCACTTGTCGTCGATCTCGTCGACCATCAGTGAAATACTCCCGCACTGCATCAGTGCTGATCTTGAGAGCAGCGGCGATCTGCTCCAAATTCCAAGAGAGTGATCCATCGGCCTCGCTCATGATTTAAGCAGTTGTGTAAACTTCCGCGCGGTGATGGCCGTGGAGCACATCATTTGGGCTGATAGGCTGCGGCCTGCTCGAAGAGCGAGTTCACGGTTCCACCTGCGAATAGCACATCGCGCTCCTTTACATAGTCGCCTTTTGAAACAGAACGGGCGGCTTTCAATGCGTTGGTGGTGGCGAGCAATTGGGCGACCTGTTCGAGCTTCCGCTCGAAGGGCTGACGGGCAAGAATCTGGCGCATGGCCGGTGTCATGGCTGGGGAAGTGTCAGG
>JAYVZW010000476.1:0-3208 GCA_043783015.1 Verrucomicrobiota bacterium | reverse complement strand
CGGGGAAAAAGTTGGCAAGGAGGAAAGCGAGCGCCGCTCCAACGAACTGCTGGACAGAACCAAGGAAAATGGCGGCGCGCGGGTTTACACTTTCATCTTGAATGACGAGTGGGACATTGACGGCGACGTGGAGTCGAATGATGCACGCCTGATGAACCACTCTTGCGAGCCTAATGTGGAAGCGCAGGTTTGGGATGAAAAAGAAATTTGGTTCGTAGCCTTGCGGGACATCAAACAAGGCGAGGAGCTGACCTTTAACTATGGATTCGATCTGGAGAACTGGCAGGAGCATCCCTGTCGCTGCAGCGCGGCGCGATGCCCGGGCTACATCGCCGAGGAAGAATTGTGGCCGCAGTTGAGAAGAAAACTCGCCGGACGCAAAGGCTGGGAAAATCGCAAGCGTAAGATCGGTGCGCCCACCGTGGCCCCAGACGCGAACGGCACCCACGCCCTGAGTGGCTTGGCTTGATATTGGGCGCACCTCTCATAACATCGTTTTGAACCAACCCGGAATCATCATGAAACAACTGCTTGCCCTTTCTCTGGCCTTCTTCATCTGCGGTCTCAGCGTGTTTGCTCAGGAGAAGAAGGATGAGCAAAAGGCCGCAGAATCCAAGGCGAAGATCGAAGAGTGGCTTCGGAGCCTGAAGTTTCAAACCGGCAAGATTTCACTCAAGAACGGACTGGCAACGCTCAACGTGCCGGAGCAGCAGTTCAAATATCTCAATCCTGCGGATGCAAAAAAACTCCTCACGTTGTTTGGGAATCCACCCTCGGAAAATCTTGGCGTCATATTTCCCGCCGCCACCGATCTGCTCGGGGAGGGCGACCAGTGGTTCGTAGTGTTGCAGTTTGAGGAAGACGGCTATGTGAAAGACGACGATGCCGACAAGATCAATTACACCGATCTGCTCAAACAGATGCAGGATGGCGCGCGCGAGGCCAGCAAAGAACGAACCCAGCAGGGCTATCCCGCGATTGATATTATGGGCTGGGCTGCGCCACCGCACTATGACAAGGCCACTCACAAGCTCTATTGGGCCAAGGAGATCAGTTTCCAAGGCGAGCCGGAGCACACGCTCAATTACAACATCCGCATGTTGGGCCGACGTGGTGTGTTCGTGGCCAACGCCGTCTCCAGCATGGGCAAGCTCGCAGAAATCGAAGCCGCCACTCCGCAAATTCTAGCGATGGTGGATTTCAACGAAGGACACCGTTACACCGACTTCAACTCCAGCACAGACAAGACCGCCGCCTACGGAATCGCCGCACTCGTCGCCGGTGGTATTGCGGCCAAGGCCGGACTGTTCAAGGGTCTCTGGATCGCACTGCTGGCGGCCAAGAAATTCGTCATCATCGGCGTGATTGCCGTGGCGGGAGTGGTCAAAAAAATCTGGTCTGCAATTACTGGGCGCAAGCAACAGGATCCGCCGGCTTGACACGTTGATTCAGCCCATCTGGGGGCTTTCAGCATCATGGATTTCCCTTGTGCCCGGGAACAAAAGTCACATGATTCAGGAGCATCCAACAGAATTTCAACCGATTCGAATCCACCTTATCCATGTCCAACTTCGGCCCCCGTCTCCATGAACGAGCTGATGAACTCTTCAGTCTGGCCCCGTGGAGTTGGATGTATGAGGATCAGCTCATTGGGCTGCGGCATCCGGTTACAAGGGAACTGGCGCAGATGAGCGTCATGGGAGCGAATGGGGAGCACCTCTGCCTCGCGCTCTATCTTGGCGAAGAGTCGCTGCACCGGTTCAATCTCATACATCGTAAAGCGGAGGACGGTCATGGATTGTCTCAGCAAGACAGCATGGATTTGATCCTCGAATCCCGACAACTACAGATCAGCTTTGAAAGGCGCGAGCATCTCTCCAAAAACGAACTGGCAATAATCAAAAAACTCGGCCGCAAATACCGGGGCAACAACTGGCCGCTGTTTCGCAGCTTTCATCCGGGGAGCTGCCCGGCCCCCGTCAATGACGCGGAGGCGGAATGGCTGATTTTTGCCATGGAGCAAATCATCGAGATCACCCCTTCACTAAAAGAAGACCCCTCGATTTATCAGCGAGGAGGAAAAAAGGGATTGGAAACTCTCACGCGCGAATTCCATGAGGGCGTATGGCGCTCAATCTGGCTGCCTGATGACACCCGCGTGTTTCAGTTTCCCACGCCGGCTCCAGATGCCGCACTCGTATCCAAAGTTGCGGGACATAAAAACAGACTCATTGTGGAATGCCAGTTTCAAATGGCCACCATTCCCATCGGCCCCGGTCGGGAAGCATCCATTTTTCCCTACATGTTGTTCAGTGTGGACAGTGCCAGCGGCTTTGTCCTCGGCATGCAGATGCTCAGCACTGGAGAGCAGACCCATGAGTCTCTCATCGCTTCTGTGCCCGACAGCTTTCTCAAGGAATGGGACCGCAACGGCATATGTCCGGCATCGATTCATGTCGGCACTCTGGCCACTGAGGCGGCATTGAAAAAGACCGCTGCTGCATTGAAGATCCCATTGTTGGTGAAACCAGAACTTCCCGCGCTGGATGAGGCTCTTTCCAGCGTCATGGGATTCATGCGGGGCGGCCATTGAAACGCGCTGCCGCAGCTCACCAACTTGATCACAAACGGATCGTAAACTCGTCGTCCGGTTTCACGGACTCGACGAAGTTTGTAAGCACTTCGATGACCTGTTCCACGTCCTTGAGGTCCACCATTTCAACTACACTGTGCATGTAGCGCAGCGGCAGTGAAATCAAGGCGCTGGGGATGCCGTGCTGCACGCGGAAGATTTCATCCGTGTCCGTGCCGCTATAGCGCGATGAGGACTCGTGCTGGATTTTGATTTTGGATTTGTCTGCCGCCTTCAGCAGGCGCTCAATAACCTTCGGGTGATTGCAGGTGCCGTGGGTGATGCTCGGACCCCCGCCCAGTTTCACCGTGCCGTGCATGGCCTTGTCAATGCCTGGCGTGTCCGTGGCATGAGTCACGTCCAGGCAAACCGCCACGTCGGGCATCAGGCGATGCGTCACCATTTTCGCGCCATGACCGCCGATTTCCTCCTGCACCGCGTTCACCGCGATGACCGTGCTGGCAATGCGCGATTTACGCGCATGAAGTTGCTTCATGACCTGGGCGATGATGAAGCCGCCCATGCGGTTGTCCAGCGCGCGCCCCAGCACCAGGTTCTTGCCCATCAATTCCACGC
>JAYVZW010000475.1:0-3208 GCA_043783015.1 Verrucomicrobiota bacterium | reverse complement strand
GACCACCCGCTCCAACACATATCAAGTCCACTATCGTGTGCAAATGCTGCAAAAGGCCCGCTCTACATCTGCGAGCAAATGGAGTGAGTCAAAAGATCGCATCACTGCTGAACAACGCGGATCAGTGCTTATAGAGCGTTACTTGGACCCTAATGATACCGCCTTGCCTGATTTTGTAGGCACTCCATCAACCGCAGGCACTTTTGATGATTACTACCGTTTTCGTGTCATCGGGAAAAAACTGTTCACGCCCTGATTTAAGGCATGTGGTGTTTTCCGGGATGAGGACGTCGTCAGAACGCTCGTGCCCGAGCATGGTGACATTCGTCTGGTGGCGGCCAAGAAAGTCGTCCCCGCATCTGAAACACACAACGAACCAAATGGGACAGCGCTTGCACCGGGCCTTTTATTCAGCGTTTATCGCGCGGCCTATGACGGTTTCTGCCGGTGCCATGAAGTGGACTGCTCATAGGCGTGCGCAACTCGCAGCAGGGTGGATTCTTCAAGTGGTTTGCCGATCATTTGCAGGCCGACCGGCAATGACTTTCCATTTTCCTCAATGAATCCACACGGAAGGCTGATGCCGGGAAGTCCGGCAAGGTTCACGGGAATGGTGAAAGCATCGGCCAGATACATGGCCAGCGGGTCTTCGTGATGCGCGCCGAAGCGGAAGGGAGGCACGGGAGAGGTGGGCGAAACAATGAGGTCAACGTTCTCAAAGGCCTTCGAGAAATCATCGCGGATGAGTGTGCGTGCCTTCTGGGCTTTGACATAGTAAGCATCGTAATAGCCGGAACTGAGAACATAAGTGCCGAGCAGGATGCGCCTTTTAACCTCCGGCCCAAATCCTTCGCCACGGGTGGAGATGTAATGATCGAGCAGGTCGGCGGCATTTTTTGACCGGTGACCGTAACGCACGCCATCAAAGCGCGCGAGATTGGCGGAGGCTTCCGCGGGCGCGATGATGTAATAGGTGGAGATGCCGATGTCTGTGTGTGGCAGGGAAATTTCCTCGATATGCGCACCCAGGCTTTCGAGTTGTTTCACCGCTGCATCCACGGCGGAACGGATGCCGGGGTGGATGCCGTCCACAAAATATTCCTTGGGCAGGCCGACGCGCAGTCCTTTGATGTCGCGACCAAGGTCGGCGGTGAAATCAGGCACTGACACATCAAGCGAAGTGCTGTCGCGCGGGTCGCTGCCGCAAAGGTGATTGAGCAGAATGGCGGCGTCCTCGACGGTCTTGGTGATGGGGCCGATTTGATCGAGCGAACTGGCGAAGGCCACAAGCCCGTAGCGGGAGACGCGCCCATAGGTGGGCTTCAATCCGACACAGCCGCAAAAAGCGGCCGGCTGACGAATGGAACCGCCGGTGTCGGAACCCAATGCCGCGATAGCGATGTCTGCGGCGACGGCGGCGGCTGATCCGCCGCTGGAACCTCCTGGCGCACGAGTGTGATCCCAAGGATTGAGCGTGGGGCCAAACGCAGAATTTTCCGTGGAGGAACCCATGGCGAATTCATCGAGATTCAAGCGGCCATGCGGAATGGCACCGGCCGCGCGCAGTTTCTGCGTGACGGTGGCGTCATAAGGCGCCCGGTAATTTTCCGCCAGCATGAGCGAGCCGCAGGTGCAGGGCTGGCCTTTGACATTGATGTTGTCCTTGAAGGCGATGGGAATGCCACCGAGCGGGAGTTCCGTCCACGCCATTGCAGCTTCGTCACGCGCAGCGGCTTCATCAACTGAAAGATAGGCTTTCAGCGTCGGATTGATATCAGCGATTCTGGCACTGAGATCAGTGAGGATATCAGATGAGGTGATTTCTTTGCGCTGAAGTTTACTGCGCAATGAGGCGATGGTTTCCGAGGCGAGGGACACTGAGGGGGAAAGGATGAAGGATGAAGGATGAAGAAATTATTCTTCCACCACACGCGGCATTTGGAACTGGCCCTGATTTTTTTTTGGCGCGTTGTTGAGTGCCTGCTTGCTGGTGAAGCTGTTCGCGGTTACGTCATCGCGCACGACATCAAGCACCGGCATGGCGTGGGCAGTAGGCTGGACGTTGCTCAAATCATGCGCGTTGATTGCGCTGACGTAGTCGAGTATGTGCTCAAGCTGACTGCCATATTTGAGCGCCTCGTCGTCAGTAAGCTTCAGACGCGCGAGATTGGCGACTCGATGGATGTCAATGTGATGTTGCGACATGGCGCGTCAATTGAGAAGCACAAGACGCGATGTCAAGCTGCGTCAAAAATTGACGAGGCGAGGCGCTGCGGGAATTTTTCCCGGAAGGCCATCAATGGGTCTTCTGCCAGAGCTTGACAAGCCAGGCGGCAGCTCCTGCCAGAAGAACGGCCGATACGAGGAACTGGGCAAAACCCAGATAGAGTTGTTGGCGACGTTTTTGCGCCTGGGCATGGGTGAGGCGCGCAGCACTGGCAATGGGTTTGCCTCGACGCATCAAGTCTGGCGGGGGTAGCGTATGGTTCCATTTCCGCCGCTGCTCTTCAAGTTCCCTGGGCGCGGCTGCGATCGCGACTTCAAGCCGGAGAACTTGTTGTTTTAATTCCCTGGCACTGAGGGCGGGAGTTTCCTTTGCCAGCACTTTGGCGCTGCGGTCATTGGTTCTGCGGACGCGTTTGTTGCCGGCCATGGTGTATTAGTGAAAGAATTTTGGAACGAAGAATACGGCGAGAAAAATGAGTGCGAGTGGCAGCGTGAATGCGAATCCGAAAAACATCCAGGACTTGAAGTCCGTGGGGAATGCAGGGCGGGCCTCGGCCTCCATGGCCGCGGCCTCTCCAGGAATGACATTGGCGAGTCGGCGCGAAGTTTTTCCATAGACATCTTCCGAGTCTTCGATGGCTCCGATGGCACGTTCCAGTTCGGCATCAAGGTTGGCGCGCTGCCAGGATTCAGGGCGGACGGATTGAAGAACTTCCAGATGCCGCTGGTAAAGGTCACGGGCGGTGGTGATTTCTTCGATGGCCTTCTGACTGTTATAGAGTTCGCGCTCCAGACGGACGAGTGAGCGTGAGAGTTTTTCCGTCATCTCGCGCCGACCGGTGGAGAAGCGTTCTTCCTTGCGGCGCTGGGATTCCAGTTCGCTGGTTTCTCGTTCCGTGCGTTCAAGTTCCTGACGGAGCTTGAGAAGCTCTTCCTGCTTGCGTTTGAGCGAGCCGTAAGATTCGTCTTCGGTGTCAGAAGA
>JAYVZW010000474.1:0-3212 GCA_043783015.1 Verrucomicrobiota bacterium | reverse complement strand
GCACTCCTATGTCTGATACGATTTTGCGGTTCCCTCATTGGATTCTACATGAGGCAGCCGTGCTTGTGAAACGACACCGGGTTCTCCTAGAAAATTCTTCCAAGCACAAATCCCCGTTTTACTTATCCAGAATCGCGTCACCGCTGATTGATAATCTGCCGTGCAAGCTGCTCGAGCGCTTGATTCATGGCCGTCACACGGGCTGACATGGGGGCAGCACTGATGGGAATCGGGACAGTGATTCGGAAGAAGTGGCCGCTAGTTTCTTTGCCCGTCACGGATTGCCGTTTCCAGGTGCCTTGCAATATTATTTGATTGGCATCGTCCGGATCAAACTGGGCGATATGCATTTCCAACAAGGTGGTGTAGTCGAGCGTGGCGAAATGCTCAACGGGCTGGATGTTGGTGGAGCCGGTCAGTCGGCTGAGATTGCTGGCCATCACGCGCGCTATGGCCGCGTCGAGGGGCTCGGCCCACAGATCGAGATCGCTCATCATGAGCTGCCCTTTGGTGCGGGTGATGAGTTGCATCCGATCCAGATAGCTTGGAATCGAGGGGCGATTGATGGCCATGGCGGGAGTCGCTGAAGCAAGCTTGCGATCGGGCACCAGTGGATCCAAGACATGATGGATGGCAGTGTCTTTAACGGGCTTGAATGTGCTGCACGCTGTGAGCAACAGCAGCATAAGAGATAAGTAGTGTTTCATCGTTTGGTGTCTTTCCCCATTATCAGGGCGTTCGGGTGTTGTTTGAGATCGTTGGCGAGTTCCTTGATGGCGCGTGAGGCGCGCTCGGCTTCCTCCAGCACATTCTGCAAACGCATGAGCACTGGCGCACGGGGATTGGTAGCGTTGGAAATGTCAGCGGAGGCTTCTTGAACTTTGGCCATTGCAGCCGTGGCTTTCTGCATGACCACCTCCATGTCCTTCAGCAGCGGATCAATGCCTTGGTTGGCCTTCTTCGACATCTCATCGAAACTCGTCATCGCAACGTCCAGGCTGTCGATGGCCTTGCCCAGCTTCTGGTTGCCGGTGAGATTTTTCACATCCGTGGTGATGCCCATGATGTTGTCATTGATCTGCTTCAGATTCAGCGCAGCGATCTGCGTCTTGGCATTGACGAGAACATCGCGAACGTCCTTCATGACGCCCGCGAGATCGAGTTCGTTGAACTTTTTCAACCCATCGGCAATGCCCTTGATCAGATCGTCCAACTCGGTTCCCAAGGTCGGCACATTGGGATACGGCGATGCGATCTCCGGTTTGTAGTCGAAGATGGGTGAATCAGGGATCAGATCGAACTCGATGTAGAGCTGGCCCGTAACCAGACTCTGCTGTTTCATGCGCGCGCGCAGTCCTTCGGCGATGGCTTTCTTTACGCCTGCATCGCTGGCAAAGTCGATGCTGGCACCGGTGGTCAAGCCGACATCGCTCAGGTCTTTATGGGATAGTTCCACCACGACCGGGATGATCTTGCGGTTCTGCTTCTGGTCGATGATCACCTTGATGGAAGTCACGCGACCGATGCGCACCCCGCCGAAGCGAACTTCAGAGCCGACCAGCAAACCATAGGCGCTCTTTTCAAAGTAGAGGATGATGGAACTCGACTTCTGGAAGAACTTGCCCGCGCCGAATAGCACCAAGGCCACAGCGGTTAGCAGCAGGCCGAGAAGGGTGAAGACACCGATGAGTGTAGGGCTGGCTTTTTTGCTCATGGGATTGGTGCAGGGGCGTCGCCCCGGTTGAGAAAGAGGCGAACAGAGGGGTTGTCCGAATGATCGCGCAGTTCGTTGGGATTGCCGACTGCTCCTTGCGTTTTGGTCGCAGTGTCGAGAAATATCGCGGTGTTGGCGATACTGAAGATGCTGGCTAATTCATGGGTAACGATCACGACAGTCGATCCCTGACTGTCGCGCAGGCCGAGGATAAGATCGTCCAACCGACGCGAGCTGAGTGGATCAAGACCAGCACCAGGCTCGTCGAGAAACAGGATGTCGGGATCGAGTGCGAGAGCGCGTGCAATGCCAGCGCGCTTCTTCATGCCGCCGCTGATCTGTGAAGGGTAGTAGTCCTCGTAACCCGATAGCCCCACCAATGACAACTTATAGGCCACCAGGTCGCGCACCGTCGCGGCAGAAATTTTGCCCGCCTCTTCCAAGGGCATGGAAATATTTTCCCCTAGCGTCAGAGAAGACCATAACGCACCCGATTGATACATGACACCGAATCGCTTGATGAAAGCTCCGCGCTCATCGGGATCAGTCGAGGTGAAATCTTCGTCGCCATAAAGAATGGAGCCTTTGGCCGGTTCTTGCAGGCCGATGAGATGGCGCAGCAGAGTGCTCTTGCCGCAACCACTGCCACCCATGATGACGAAGATGTCCTTATCCTGAATCTCGAAATTCAGGTCGTGCATGACCACCAGATCACCATAGGCCATGGTCAGCTCGCGGACGGTGATTTTGGCAGCCATGATCAGATTTTGAGCAAGGTGAAGATGGCGGCGAAGGCGGAGTCGATCACGACGACCGCAGTGATGGAGGCAACGACCGCGCGCGTGGTTGCTTCACCCACAGCAGCGGAGGAATTGCCCGCCGCCATGCCCATCATGCAGCCGCTGGCGGCAATCGTTACGCCGAAGAAGACACTCTTGATGACGCCGAGGGAGGCGTTTGTCATATCCACTGCTTTGAGAGTCTCGTTCCAATACAACTCAGGGGTGATGCCAACGAATGATCCCACCACCATGCCGCCGAGAATGCCAATGATATTGGAATACACGGTCAGCAGCGGCATCATTAGCACCAGCGCCAGCATCCGCGGGAGCACCAGAAAGTCGAAGGGCTTAAAGCCAAAGGTGCGCAGGGCATCAATTTCTTCATTAGCCTTCATGCTGCCGATGTGGGCGGCGAATGCAGCACCCGTGCGACCACTCATGATGATGGCCGTCATGACCACGCCCATTTCACGCACCATGGCAATACCGACCAGGTCGGCGACGAAGATATTGGCTCCGAAATTAGTGAGTTGCACATTCCCCACGAAGGCCAGGATGAGGCCGATCAAAAAGCTGATCAATGCGACAATGGGCAGCGCTTCCACTCCACATTGCTGCAGTGTCATCCAGAAGTCGGAGGCCCGAAAACGTGCCCGCCCAGTGAAGAAGCGAAGCAGCGAGAGCACTGTCTGCCCAGTAAAATCCAGAAGCGCTTT
>JAYVZW010000473.1:0-9661 GCA_043783015.1 Verrucomicrobiota bacterium | reverse complement strand
TGCGGGAATACATCGAGCGCGAGGCGAGGGAAGCGCGGGAGCGCGGCCATGTTATGACGTTGACGGGTCGCCGGCGTTATCTGCGCGACATCAATTCTGTCAATCAGACCATCCGCGCCGCGACCGAGCGCGTGGCCATCAACGCCCCGATTCAAGGCACTGCCGCCGACATGATCAAGATCGCGATGGTCAAAGTTCACGCAGCGCTGCGTGATGCGAGATTGGAAACCCGCATGTTGTTGCAAGTGCATGACGAACTGCTCTTTGAGGTTCCGCAGTCAGAAGTAGAAATCGCCCGGCCCATCATCATTCATTGCATGAAAGAAGCCCTGCCATTGCGTGTGCCGGTGCTTGTGGAAACCGGTATTGGAAAGAACTGGCTGGAGGCGCATTGATTTGGTATCTCTCATAAAATCAATCACGCGTGCAATGAAATAAAACAAACATCCTGAAGTATGAAAACGGACGACGCCATCATCATTCGCGGACTGGAACTGCCGGTGCGCATCGGCGTGCCGGAGACGGAGCGCGCGGTCTGGCAGGTGATAACAGCGGACGTGATATTGACGCTGCGGCGCGGGTTCAGCATGATGCGTGATGACCTTGCGGAAACGGTGGATTACGAAGCCGTGGCGAATCAGGTGAAAGTTCTCGCCGGGGAACGTCCGCGAAAACTCTTGGAGACACTGGCGGTCGAGATCGTGTCCCGATTGCTGCAAATCGAGATCATCAGCGTGGTCGAGGTGGAACTGCGCAAGCGCATACTGCCCGGTGTGGACCATGTCGCGGTCAGGATGCGGCGCGAGCGTGCGTGAGTCGAAGAATCACTTGCGCATGAGCGTTGCTGGTTGTTTGTCTGGCGCGCCTTTATGCGCACATGAAATGTAAATGTCTGACCGCCCTAACAACCCCGATCCGGATCAGGATCTCGTAGAACGCTCACAAAACGGCGATACGCGGGCCTTCGACGATCTGGTGCGCAAATACACGCCCAAGCTCTACGGGATGGTTTATAACATGACCTCTAATCGCGAGGACACGGCGGATTTGCTCCAGGATGTTTTTGCCAAGGCGTATCGCTCACTGAAACGGTTTCAGGGCAAGAGCACATTTTACACCTGGATCTATTCCATCAGCGTCAACATGACGCTGAACTATCTGAAGAAGCGCGGGCGCTACACGAAGCTCAGCCTGGATGACGTGGACAGTGGAATTCAGAACGACCCGGACTTCATCGAAATCACCTCGGGGGGAAATCCCCTTCGGGATGTAAATATTCATGAACTTCAAAAAAGGTTGAACGAAGCCATGATGCGGCTGTCTGAGGATCACCGAACAGTGGTGACACTCTACGACATTCAAGGTTTGCAACATGCCGACATCAGCAAAATCTTGGGCGTTTCAGAAGGCACGGTTCGCAGCCGACTTTTTTATGCCCACCGCCAATTGCAGAACTACCTCGAGGAATTCCGCAAATGACCACCAAACTAATCACAGACCATAATACCCGCCACCACCTACCCACATGAGCGAATTCGAAGACATCCAAAGACTGATCCGTTTAAAGCGCCACGAAATGCCACCGGAAGGTTTTGTGAATGATTTTGTGATCGCTTTGCAGGAGCGTCAGCGCGCGGATCTGTTGCAAAAATCGGCCCGCGGATTGCTCTGGGAGCGGGTAACGACTTACTTCGACGATCTTCTCAACCCTAAGTGGGCACTGGCAGGAGCGGCGGCCGTGGCCGTCACGATGGGGGCCTTGATCATGAATCATGGAACGACTTCCCAAGTCGTGCAAACCAGTTCTCCTGCGGCAGGATCTGTCGAGACGGTTTCATACTCCGCCAAGGACGACAGCGCTGATGTGCAAAACAATCTGATCTCCCACCACTATGGTGGCGGTTTCGCCGACGATCAAAATGTGCTGCCAGCCAGTTTTACCCAGCCCTTCCAAAGTGGTGTCCAGACTGCCGGATTCAAAGGTGATCTGGAGATTCCAGTCGCGCCACAGCGCTGATTTCTCAACCGCATCCAAGGGTATCTTTCCCTTGGATGCTCAGGGCGCGCGGCGTCCGAATTTTCTCTCAAGTTCACCATAGGTGATCTGGATGAGCGTAGGCCTTCCGTGCGGACAGCAATACGGCATCTCGCACGCGAACAAGTTCTCAAGAAGCTTGCGTGACTCCGGTTCTCGCAGCGTGTCATTGGCCTTGACCGCATGACGGCAGACAGTCGTGGCAATCATGTCCTCGCCCAGACGGAGCGAGGATGTCTTGGAACTCGCGGTGGACAACTCGTCTAAAACATCGCGCAGCAATGCGAGCGGATCATCGCTTTTCAGGAAGGCAGGCATGGCATCGATTTTGAAGGCATTGCCTCCAAACGGCTCCGCCTCGATGCCCAGCTTGTGCAGCACCGGCAGGTTGCGCTGCAGAACATCAAAGTCGCGCGGCGAAACCTCAAGCGTGAGCGGCAGGAGCAGACGTTGTGCGGGCACGCCCTCCTGTTCCATCGCACGCCGCATTTGCTCAAAGAGCACCCTTTCATGCGCCGCGTGCTGATCCATCAGCACCAGCCCGTCGCGGCTTTCCATGAGGATGTAAAGTTTGTTTAGCACTCCGAGAATGCGGAAGTCGGAGGCTTCGTTTGATGGCGTGACCGCGGCCGCAGGCGCAGGATAATCAATATAAGTTGCGGCAGCAGGCGCGGGTGAAACATTTGCCGGTGCGGCGAATACGACTGGCGGTGGTTGAAATGGCTGATGCTCCCGAGCCGGAATGAGTGCGGGCAGAAAGTTCCCGGGAGGACTGAATGGAATCGCCTGAGTGATAGCTCGATCAGGGGTCGAATGCCCCGTGGGAATTCTGGCGTGTTCAGTCAGAGCATGATTCACGGCGCGCACCACGGCTTCACGGACGGTGTTGCCATCATGGAAGCGGACTTCCTTTTTTGCCGGATGCACATTGATGTCGAATCCCTCAGGCGGCATCTGCACGAACAGAAAGGTGATGGGATGCTGGCCTTTCATCAGCATCGTGTGATAACCCTCACGCAAGCCGTGGCCGATGACCGGGCTTTCCACCGGGCGGCCATTGAGAAAAACCAGTTGCATCTGGCGATTGGAGCGGCTCATGCCCGGACCCCCGATGAAACCGTTCACATGGATGTCGCCAAATTCAAAGAGCGGGATTTGCAAAAGGCGCAATGCCAGATCGCGCCCGCTGAGTCCTTCGATTCGCTGCAGCACATTTTGAGTCGCGGGCAGATGAAACAGGACTTCTGTATCGCGCACCAGCGTGAAGGCCACGCCGGGATTGGCAATGGCGTGAAGCCGGAACTGCTGCTCCACATGGGCGAACTCGGTCGGTTCCGAGCGCAGAAATTTTCTCCGCGCGGGCACATTGTAAAAAAGAGCGCGGGCCTCGACCGAGGTTCCCGGCGCGCCGCCGTGATCGCGCACGGCGTGCATCTTTCCGCCATGGATTTCGATTTCAGTGCCGGAGAGCGCATGACCCTCGCGGGTGGAGAGACGGAAACGGGAAACGCTGGCGATACTGGGCAGGGCTTCGCCTCGGAAGCCGAGGGTGCGGATGGAGGCCAGATCTTCCTTGGAGCGGATTTTGCTGGTGGCGTGACGTTCGAGGCAGAGCATCGCATCCTCGCGATCCATGCCGCTGCCATTGTCAGTGACGCGAATAAGGGCGGAGCCACCACGCTGGATGTGAACCTCGATGTGGGTGGCCCCGGCGTCGAGGCTGTTCTCCACCAGTTCGCGAACCACGGCGGCGGGACGCTCCACGACTTCGCCTGCCGCCACCTGGGAGGCAAGGGCGTCGGAGAGGATGCGGATGCGGCTCATGATTAATGATCAAACAAAAAATCCATTTACTTGACTGATGTTATGTTGGTCGCGCAAGTATGCGCCGCATGTATTATATGGATTGCATGCCCACTGGCAACCCGACCAAGCAACACTCACCCTTATGATTACCGTCAGCGATACCGCCGTCAAACACCTCCGCGAGCTTTTGGTGGCCAAGGGCTCCCCTCAGGGCGCCGGGCTGCGTTTGATGGTGCATCGCGGAGGCTGTGCTGGAATGGAGTATGTCATGAAGCTGGATGTGCCGGGAGAAAAAGACAGGGTGTTCGAACAGGACAACGTGCGGGTCATCGTGGATGCGGACAGCCTGGGCTACCTCGACAACTCGCAGGTGGATTACTCTGATGCATTGTCCGACGCTGGCTTCAAAATTCACAATCCCAACGCCGCGCGCAGTTGCGGCTGCGGCACATCCTTTGAGCCGCTGGCCGCTGATTGATTCCTGACAATTTTGCCACTAAAAATCACTTCACATTCTTCTGGAATCTCATCATACTGTCTGTCTGTCCGTTCTTTCATTAATAATTTTTCATTTCCGCCCCTATGCGTTTCAACTTTTTAAGTGATGGCTCTGATTTTAGATCGCGCGGCAGCGGTGGCGAGCTCGCCCGTCAGCGCCGTGGCAACGATATGTTCTGGTGGACCATCGTCATCACGTTGCTCATGGGGGTCGCGACCTTTTCATGGATCTTCAGCATCATGGTTTTCAAATATCCAGAGAAGCCGTTTAACTACAATCTGCTGTCCAGGCTGAAGAAACTGGAGCCTGTCGAAGAGTTTGACCCCATCTCGGTGCCTCGCGGTGAATTTCTGGATCCAAAGAAGCTCCTCTCCAAGTATTTTTATCTCAATGCCGACCAGCTTCGGGTAAAGAATGACCTGCTCAAACGCGCCTACATTCTCAACTATAAAGGCGAAAGTCCCGACTATGTGAAAGGAACGTTTACCGTGCTGAATTCACGGTCCCTCGATGAGAAAGATTTGATGGGCAGCGGCTGGGTCGTCCGCGGTCGTTCTGTGGAGATGGAAGATGTGGAGGTGGAAATGATTTTCCCCGGTCGTGACATCAAGCAATCGCCTTATCAGGTCGGACAGACTTTCACCCTCGACAACAAATCCTCCTTCGCTGCGCTGTTGCATGTAGGACGTGGTGCCAATGACTCCATCTGTGCCGCCCTGGTGCCCATTGTGTATGGCGAGTTCGCATTGAATGGAGATAAGACGATCAAGCTGGCACCGCCTACCCGACTGAACATGGCCGCCCACTGGCCTATCACCAATGCTGCGGAAGGTGCAGGTGCGGGCACAAAAGTCCTGGTGAATGCGCAGCGCTGAGCGAGCTGACTGCTTCACTTTGGCAGATTGTTTTTCGGCGATTGCGGACTTTTCTTGATTGCATCTCCGTCCACGCCACGTTTGGTGCTTACCACCGTGCGATACGCCATTTTCGGAGACATTCACGCCAACCTCGAAGCCCTCATGACTGTCATGGAGGATGCGCAGGCCATGCAATGCACCCATCATGTGTGCCTGGGTGACATCGTGGGCTATAACGCCGATCCCTCTGCCTGCCTGGAACACATCCGCGCGTTGAACTGTCCCGTGGTGAGGGGGAATCATGATGAGGAAGCCACACAAGATCGTTCGCTGGAGGAGCTTAATCCGATTGCGGGCAGTGCCTTGCTCTGGACGCGGCAGCAGTTGAGTGAAGATGAGAAACAGTGGTTGCGGGAACTCAAGCTCGTGCGCCAGGTGCGTGACTTTACCATTGTCCACGCCACGCTCGATTCACCGGGAAGCTGGGCATACGTCAGCAATCGCTTCGATGCCATGGCCAGCTTCAGCTACCAGTTTACCCAGCTCTGCTTCTACGGTCACACCCATGTCCCGCGCATCTATGAGAAGGAAGACACGGTGCGCTGCCTGAGGGAAATGGAGACTACGCTGAGACGGGGTGTGAAGTATTTCATCAACGTGGGCAGCGTCGGCCAGCCACGCGACGGGGACTGGCGTTCATCCTATGCCATTTACGATGTGACCACCCAGACGGTCAGCATCCGTCGTCTGGAATATGATCTGAGGACTACGCAGCAAAAAATTCGCGATGCCGGGTTGCCATCGATGCTGGCGGACCGGCTCGCCATGGGACGATGAACCGGGCCAGCCTGCCGGATATGTCGGGCTTTGCCTCGGCATTGATTTTGAAACCGAGTTCGCTCGGCGACATCATTCACACCCTGCCCGCAGTGCGGTGCCTGAAACGCAGCTTTCCGCATCTCAGCCTGCGCTGGCTGTGTAATCCTGAATGGATGCCATTGTTGAAGGGCAACACGGACATCGCGGAAGTCATTCCATTTCCGCGAGGCCAGTTCCGGGGAATACTTTCACTGCCGCATTTGTTTCAGTGGGTGCGCCGTTTTAGCAAGTCTCCGCGCGAACTGCCGGAGGTTGCCTTGGATTTTCAGGGCTTGCTACGCACCGCGCTTCTCGCCGTGTTGCGCGGGGCGGAGCCCGTCGTCGGATTGTCCGATGCGCGTGAATACGCCCCGGCGCTTTACCGTCATGTCATTCCTGTAGATGCGTCGGCCCATGCCGTGGATCGTTATTTGACAATGTCCGCTGCGCTGGGCGCGGACGTGAATGCCGCTAAAATCGAATTTCCTCTACCTGTCGGGGAGCCCGTGGAATCCTGTGAATCATTGCCTGATGATTTTACTCTATTGCATCCCTTTTCACGAGGACGGGGCAAATCGCTTGATGAGGAATCGCTCCGTTCGCTTTGCGAATGCCTGGCTCCC
Source organism: Verrucomicrobiota bacterium (assembly GCA_043783015.1). Taxonomy (GTDB): domain Bacteria; phylum Verrucomicrobiota; class Verrucomicrobiia; order Verrucomicrobiales; family Verrucomicrobiaceae; genus VFKE01. The sequence continues at coordinate 2,983 of JAYVZW010000473.1, read as the reverse complement.
CGCGTGGTGGTCATTGCCGGCAGAAGCAGCAAATCCCTGTCATTTGCCTCACCGCACGTCATCTCGCTTTTGAATAAAACCAGCCTGGCGCAGCTCATCTGGCTGATCCGCCGCGCACGCGCCATTGTCAGCGTGGACAGCGGCCCGATGCACATTGCCGCGGCCATCCAGCCGAAACGCACGCTCGGCATCCACACCTGGAGCGATCCTCGTCGCGTGGGGCCTTATGATGCCCGCGCATGGGTCTGGAAGGCAGACCGGATTGCCCACCGCCAGGATTTTTCAGACAAAGAATCGCGGGCGAACTCCACGGTCACCGCCAGCAGTCTGCGCCGCATGGCGGATTTTGTTTTGCAGATGTGGAATTGAAAATCGTGTCACGTCCTCATGACCAACTGGCGTTCCAAGCTTCACACCCTCAGCCACTGCACGTCATTCATCTGGAAGTGCAGTGGCGCGATCATCATCGCATCATTGTTGGCGGCCCAGCTTGCGCAAAGTTTTCGCGACCGCGTAATATACAAGACGCCATCGCTTGCTGTAGTTGCTTCCAATGAATGGGTTCTTCCGCTGGCGTTGCTGGCGGCGTCGGTCTGGTATCTGATATTGGTTTATTCAGCGAGCCGCGAGCGCTGGCGCTGGGTGCGATATCTTCCTGCTGTTTTGGCCGGGGTGTTGAGCGTTAGTTTGCTGCACTGGTGGCATGGGGCGCTGCACTTTGGAATGACTGAGGAACAACAACTCACTCCAACGCATGAAATTTTCCAGTGGGTCATGTATGTGGGTGTGCCCGAGGAAGTCGCCAAGCTGCTTTTCTTCCTGCCTTTCATTCCCTTACTGTTGAGAAACGGCTCAGCCTCAAAAGCCGCGCTGACTGCGGGCTGCGTCGGTCTCGGCTTCGCGTTGGATGAGAACCTCGGCTATTACCAGAACGATGGAGGGACGGCGGCGGTGGGGCGATTCGTTACGGCCAATTTCATGCATATCGCGCTGACGGGAATACTCGGCGGCTGGCTTTATGAACTGCTGCGCTTACGCTTTCACAAGGCGACCGAGTTTCTCCTGGCCTTTCTTGGCGTGGCGGCAGCGCACGGTGTTTACGATTTCTCATCCACGGAAAGCGCACAGAATCTGGGAGTGGATCTTGTCGGGATTGTCATCCTGGCAATGGCCGCGCGATTTTATCTCGATCACCTCAGACCGGAGGAATTGGCCATGCGGCGGCGCACGATTTCGTGCACTTTTGTCTTCTGCATCGGTTGCTCATTGCTGACGGGTGCGGCGATACTTCTGGCCGTTAATCAGGCTGGCTCAATGAAAGGCGCGGTAGCCGCGCTGCGACAAACCGTGGCCATCATTCCTGTGGCCTTGATTTATGTTCGCGAATTCCGGGAGCTGTAATGCTCAACGCATTTGAAACGAGTGCATATGCTGAACGACCCCAAGTTAGGCGCTTCGGTTGGCCTTGTGAAGACGAGCATATAGGGAGGAGAACGACCAAGAACATTAATGCGTCGAGCTTTAGTTTATGGGACTTGCGCAGAAGCGCCTAACTAATCCCCTTCATTTTTTGCAGGCTAATTCGCCTGACGACGCATTATCCCGCAAGAATGAACCATTACTGCCTCTATCCCATGTCGCCGTCGGCCGCCAGTTTTTTTGATCCCATGCCCCGCCGCGTGACCTGATGTCATGCGCGGGGCATGGCGCGCGGCGCTTAAGACAGGGAAAATCATTCGACGCTCTTGTTACTCAAACATAAATCATCGGGATTCTCGAAAGAATATTTTGTAATATTTAACAAGAAAATTCCGCCGGGTTCGTGATGCTGTCCAACTTGCCGTCAGCGGTTATATTTTATTGCACCCCGATAATCCTCACTATGAATACCACCCGCACCCAACTGCGTCGCACCAGCTTGCTGGCAGCCTTGTCACTCGCCCTCGCATCCTCGCTGCCCGCGCAGCATGAGATTGGCTTTGTAGAAAAATTCGCTCTCGCCCCAGATCGGGCGGTGGTGCTGAAAGAACTGATTCCCGGCACGGAGGATTATTATTTCTACCACGCGCTTCATTTCCAGAACACCAGAAAGCAAAAAGAACTCACTGATATCATCGGCCAGTGGGCCAAGCGCAACCCTGACTCATCGCTCCTGCGCGAAATCCGCCACCGGCAATCACTGCTCGATTACGACACCAATCCCAAGGCCACGCTGGATTACCTGAAGAACATTCTCGGCGTGCAGTTCAATCATCAGCAGGAGACGCTCAATCCCAAGCCGAACCTGCCAACGCAGCTCGATCAGCAGCTCATCTCCATGGCCCAGTTCGTGTCTCACGCACTGGCGAACCAGCACAATCTCGACGCATCCAAAGTCACCGATCTCGGTCTGGAATATCTCCTCGTCAACAAGTCCAATCTCACGGTGGAGCAACGTCGCGTGCTGCTCTCGCGCATCCGCAGACCAGACGTGCCGAATCTTCTCGATGTCATTCTTGCCGACTTCGGCACCCAGGAATCTCGTGGCTTCGGCGAGTTTCCCATTCATTCGCAATTATTGCTGGAGCAGTTGCAGCAGTTGCGCAAGGTCAAGCCCGAACTGGCGCAGAATCCGCAGTTTGTGAACGCCTGGCTCACTCGCCTGCGGCCCAATGCGGACACTGACATTTCGCGCAATGTCATGGCGCGGGAGGTCTGGCTGGAGGCGGCGTGGACTTTTGTCAAAGATCTGGAGCCGACCTTTAATTCGCTCAAAGCGCATATCCTTTATCAGCGCCTCGTGCATGATCAGAAGCTCGGCAAATACAGTCTGGAGCGCTTCATGGAGTATCTCAAGCTCCCGCGCCCGGTCTATTACATCAGCCCGCTTTATCGCGAGAAGAATGAAGCGCTTTTTCAATTCCCCGTGGATATGAACGCCAACTTCACGCAGGTCACTTCCTTGCCGGTCATCGGCAATGACGAACCTCTGGTGCGTAGCTAC
>JAYVZW010000472.1:0-3223 GCA_043783015.1 Verrucomicrobiota bacterium | reverse complement strand
ACGCCTGGCTGCTCGGCGCGGATTGGAGCGGCCACAACTTTAAACTCGATTCCAATTTGTATTGGCGCACCGATGGTCTGCCAGTGACTTTCCCCGGCAACCAAACGCTGGCGCAGTGGCAGGCCAAAGGTCAGGACAAAAACTCGCAGGTCGCCGACCCGCTATTTGTGGACGTTTCGAAAAACGATTACCGTCTCAAACCCGACTCGCCGGCGTTGAAGATGGGCATCGCGCCGATTGATGTTTCCACGGCGGGACGGCTGGGCGCGAAGCCCTACACCGGCAAAATGCCGCGTGCGTTTCCCGCCCCCCCGCCGCCACCGCCGATTGAGGAAAACTTCGAGAACGTCTCGCTTGGCTCGAAAGTGCCGGGCGCGCAGACGATGGAGGACAACGACAAGGCCACAGCCCGCGTGAGCAGCGACACGGCTGCCAGCGGCACAAAAAGTTTGAAATTCACCGACGCGCCGGGCGGCAAGTTCGAGTTCAACCCGCTCGCTTACTGGGAGCCTCATTTCAAAGTGGGCCGCATCGAAGCCAGCTTCGCGCTGCGCCTGGAGGCCGGCTCGGTGTTCGATCACGAATGGCGTGACAACAGCCAGCCTTATCGCATCGGCCCATCGCTGCATATCGCCGCAGATGGCTCGGTCTCCGTCGCCGGAGTTAAAATCGGCCAGATAAAACAAAGCGCGTGGGCAAAATTCACCATCGTCAATGCCTTGGGCAGCGGCGAATGGACGCTCAATGTCACCGCCCCCGGCCAGCCCGTCATCTTCGGCAAATTCACCTGCGACAAAACCATGAAATCGCTCGACTGGTTCGGTTTTATCTCCAACGCCACCGACAATGCGGTGTTTTATCTGGACGAATTGCAGGTGGCTCCGAGGAAGTAACGGGTCAATTATTAGGGTTTCTCAAAATGATGCCAGTCCTTCATCGTTTCCTGTGCAGCGGCCGCGAAAGCAATTTCCTAGCAGAGATGAAGTTTACCTTGCCTTACATCGCAGTGATCGTGGTGGCACTCGCTGCCACAAAGGCCGTGTCAGCACCGCCGGATACACCGAGCGCGCAAGTCGGTGCCGACACCGAGTTGAATCGCATCTACCAATACTTCGTGCCGTCCACGATGCCGGGCGCGCAGGCGAACTCCGGCGCTTACCTTTGGATTCCACCCGCCACGCCGCACATCCGCGCCGTGATGATCGGCATTCACAATGGCTTGCCAGTGACCATTCTGCAAAGTGCCGCCGTGCGCGCGGTGTGCCGGAAGCATGGCATTGCGCAAATCTTGATGACGCCGAATGGCAGCGAGATCGGGCCGGTGATGCTGAAGGATTTGAACTTCGACGTGACCGATCCCGTGAAGACCGCCGTCTATGACGCCTACCTCTCGCGGCTCGCGGACATCTCGGCGCATCCCGAACTGCTCACCGCGCCCATCGTGCCGCTGGCGCACTCGGCCTACATGGATTTCCCGTTCGACGCGGCGATGCGCAAACCGGAGCAGTGTCTCGCCAGCATCCCGATCAAATCGGGGATGCCCGACAAATACAAATTCTACGCGGTGGACGGGAAGGCGCGGAAGCCAAACCCTGACCTCTGCCTGCGCAACGTGCCGTTGCTCTTCATTTCATCGGCCAGCCAGGAGACCGTGAGCTGGAGCGCCTATCCGCATGGTTATCACAGCGCAGTCATCGGCACCTATCGGCGCGATCACGACGACCATCCTGGCACCGCTTATGAGCCGCGCAATGAGCTGATGGGCGAGTGCTGGGACATGATGAGCGGGCACTTCGACATGCTGCCGCGCAACTACCAGTTCGTCGCGGATTGGCTGGCTGCCATCGCCACCGCGCGTCTGCCGCAGCAGCGCGGTGCGCCGCTGAAGGCGCTCACCCTGCGCTACGGCTGGCTGATGAATCCGGCCATCCCCACGACCGGAGATTTGCCCAAGGACTACGCGCCACCTGCGCCCTACGCCGAGTTTAAAGGCCCACGCAACAAAGCGCTCTGGTTCCCGAATGAGTCGCTCGCGCGTCGGCAATCCGAGCTGCTGCGCGACGAGCCACGCCGCGAGATCGAGATGTTCACTTTCCTCAATCCGCAGGGCGCACCCATTGACCTCACGCATGGCCAAATGGCCACCATGCCCGACCCCAATCTCCTGCCGCACGACGATGGCCTGTTCACGCTCATCACCCATCACTTCACCGCGCCCTTCGACATCTGCACCGTCAAGCATGGGAAGGACAACACAGAGCCGCACACGGTCTCGAACCTCCTTTTCCCCAACAAAACCACGCTGCCCATCAGCCCGCTTCCTCTGCATTTCGATGCCAACGGAGCCGCCGTTGAGTTCGTGCAAAGTGAAGGTTTCAAAGACGCGCGAGGCGTCATGGAAACGCGGTTTACGCTAAAGATGCAGCGTCATCGGCTAGCGCCCAATCCAGGCTTCACCATGCTATTTTTACGCGCCTATCACGAGGGCGACGCCCGCTTCGCCGCCGCAGGCCGCACCTGCCAGATCGCCTGGGTGCCGCAAGACATGGGCAAAGACGTGAAGGAGCAAACCGTCACCTTCCCCGCCATCACTGATGCCCGCGCGAGCGTGCCGCAGATCGAACTCAAAGCCACCAGCAGCGCTGGCCTGCCCGTTGAATACTTCGTCTGCCAAGGCCCAGGCATCATCCGCGCTGGTGCCTTCATCCCGATGGAAGTGCCTGCCGATTTGAAGCAACCGATTGAAGTCACCATCGGCGCTTATCAAGTCGGCTCGTATCAGAAAACCGGCGGCACGAAGCCATCCAAGACCGTGTATCAAACTTTTCACCTGCTGCCCTGAAGGCCGCGCTATCAACACGCATCCTATTTCGCATTCAACAACACGCGTGAAAGCTCTGCTTATTCTCCTGCTTGCCGTCACCGTATAACCAGTAGGCAGAAATTTGTTTTGGTGAAAAGCACCGGCAAATAACATCACCCATGACTTACCATCCTTTACTCTTCTGCCTGAGCTTGCTCACCATACCTGCTTACGCCGAAGTCAAACCCGCAAGTATCTTCGCCGATCACATGGTCTTGCAGCGAGATCAAAGCGTCCCGGTTTGGGGAACCGCCGATGCTAGTGAAGCGGTGACCATCTCCTTTGCTGGACAAACCAAAACGGCGACCGCGGATGCCAAAGGCCACTGGCTCATCAAGCTCGATCCGATGCCCGCCAGCG
>JAYVZW010000471.1:0-3225 GCA_043783015.1 Verrucomicrobiota bacterium | reverse complement strand
CCATCCCCTCGGTCATACTCAATGAAAGCTTCCTCAGCTTTCTGGGGCTGGGCATTGCAGATCCCGCCGCGAGCTGGGGTTCGCTGCTGAAGGACGGCGCGCAGGTCATCAATCCACTCGACAGCAAGTGGTGGCTGCTTGTCTTCCCGGCAACGCTCATGTCGGCATCGCTGCTCGCGCTGAATTTTCTCGGGGACGGATTGCGCGATGCGTTTGATCCTCGCAGTTCGGATTGATTTCTTCACATGCCTACTGCTCGACGGTTGACATGACCCGGCATCCCATCGAGTTTTTATTCCGTTAAGACCGAAGGCTATGGCATCCAAAGCAAAGCACCATCGCGAATTCAACGGCGGCGAGAGCGGCGAGGTTACGCATCTCTGTTCCATCAACGGATCGGGCCTCGTCTTTGTCAGCAGGCGTAAATTCCCTGTGTCATCCGAGCTTTCCCTCACCGTGCAAACCGGCGACACTGGCGTGGAACGCGAGTGGAATGTGAGCGGTCTGGTCGTGGAATGCCGCAACGTTAAGCGCGGGCGCAATGCGCGCTATCAGGTGACACTCCTGTTCTCTGAACTGCCGGATGAATTAAAAAACATGGTCGCCGGTAAATTGATTACGACGGGGTCGTTCATTCCGCTGGAGAACTGTCCGATCTTCGGCCTGAACTGACGCGGCAATGCTCGCTCCATGAGTCTGACCGGCCACCGTTCCCATGATTATGCGCATTTGATGCGGAACTGGCGGAAGCTGGCATCCAGCGCGAGACTGAAAATTTCGCGTTTCGCCATGGACGATGATCTGCCGGTGTTCAGCGTCTCCACACCAACGAAACGCGGGGATCAGCGCGACACGATCTATTTATCCGCCGGTGTGCACGGAGATGAGCCGGCACCGCCGTGGGGGTTGCTCGAATGGGCGGAGGAAAACATCAAGCTGCTCAGCGAGCATCGTTTTCTCATCTTCCCGTGCTTCAATCCTCATGGCCTGATCAACAACACGCGCATGAACCAACGGGGCGAGGACATCAACCGCACCTTTCACGATTTGCGGGATCCGCTCATCGCTGCGTGGGGAAAAATAATGGATGGCCGCTGTGTCTCGCTCTCGATGAGCCTGCACGAAGATTACGATGCGCAGGGCTGTTACATTTACGAACTATCAAACAGGCAGGAAGCCGTGGGCGCGCGCATCTTGCGGGACTGCGCCGGAATCATTCCGACAGACCGGCGGAGAAACATCGACGGACGCCGCATGAAAGACGGACTCTTTTTCCGTCGCGTGGCGCCGAAGCTGCCGGGCGTGCCGGAGGCGATCGTGCTGCATCATCTAGGCGCTCCAGTCTCGCTCACCTTTGAATCGCCATCGGAGTTTTCTCTAATGGATCGGGTGGCGGTGCAGAAAAAATTCATCCAGTCAGCTTTGCATCATGTGCTCGGAATTTAACAGCCTTCGCCGATTCCTGCTGGTGTTGCTCGCGGGAAGTTGTTCCTTGATGAACAGTTGCACGACGGTTTCACTCCAGCGAACGAAGCCTATGCTTGGAAAAACATCATGGCGCAGCATTGACGGCAAAGAAATGCCGTGGCGGAGCAACGAAGTGTCGCGCGGCGAAAAGCTGCGTGCCGTGGTCATCACGGTTCATGGACTGAGCGGCGCGGCTTCGGACTTCTGGCCGCTGGGCGAGACTTTGCCGCCACGTGGCCTCGCGGTCTATGGCATGGAATTGCGAGGTCAGGGGAACGATCCAGATTTGAAGACGCGAGGTGATATTTCCTCGGCGAAACAATGGCAGGATGACCTGCTCACGTTTCATCAACTGGTGAAAATGCGTCATCCCGGAGTTCCAGTTTTCTGGTATGCCGAGAGTCTGGGCGCGCTCATAGCGTTGCATGCGGCGGCTGATTCCAGTGTGACGCAGCAACCGGCGGGCATCATTTTTTCATCGCCAGCAGCGGGTTTGAGGATGAAGCCCGGAGCGATGAAGGAATTCGCCATTCATCTCACGACGGCCTTGATGCCGGGCAAGAAAGTCAATCTGGAAAAGCTGGCCGGGGTCAAGGACGAGGACATTCGAGTGACGCAGAACACGACCCATGAAGCGCAGATGGCGAAGACACCGCATTACGTCAGCGAGTTCACGCTGCGGTTGCTGCGCGCAATTCACAGGATGATGCACAACAGTCCGAAAGCCCTGCGCGAGATCAAGCTGCCCGTGCTGGTTCTGGCCAGCCCGAATGACGTGATTGCCTCGCCCGCGCAGATCACGCGCTTTTATGACACCATGGGTTCAGACGACAAGACAATCATCTGGTATAACGAGTCCTATCATCTGCTCTTGCATGACGTGCAGCGCGAGAAGGTGCTGCACGACGCAACGGGGTGGCTGATGAAACGGACTGCGGGGCATTGAGCACATTTGCCTTGCTTCAACCTCTGCGTTTTAATAGTCGTTGCCCTGCGCGTGGCATCGTTGCCAACCTCCAAATCATTTTTCATCATGATAAAACATTACTGCAAAATCATCATCATCCCGCTGGTCGCGCTCCTGCATTTGACTACATCTCTCACTCCATCCGCCTCGGCTTGCGCCGCATGTGGCTGCACCTTGAATTCGGATTGGGAGAGCCAGGGGTATTCGACCGCCCCAGGCTTCAAGCTGGATCTCGATTACTTGTTTCTGGATCAGACCCAGCTCAGGAGTGGCACCCGGAAGATTTCTCCGGGAGATGTGCCGATTGGTAAGGAACTGGAGGACTACACGCGCAAAAACATCGCGACCTTGGGATTGTCCTATGTCTTCAATGCCGATTGGGGTGTGTCCTTGCAACTGCCTTACATCGTCAGGGATCATGCCACCTTCGGCGAAGATCATGATGAATATGACACGTCCTCGACTTCCAGTATTGGCGACATGAGCCTGATCGCCCGCTACCAAGGATTCACCTCCAGACACAATCTGGGAGTGCTGCTGGGCATCAAGCTGCCGACGGGTTCTTTCAACAACAAATTTCGCAGCGGCGCGCCATTGGATCGCGGTCTTCAACCCGGCACGGGCACGACAGATTTGGTCGCGGGTATTTATTACTTCGACCAACTCGGAAAAGATTGGAACTGGTTTGTTCAGGGAACCATCCAGAGGGCGTTCAACTCCCGTGCGGAATACAAGCCCGGCACCGCAGTCAATCTGGATGCGGGCCTGCGTTACACCCGCTTCAAGCGCAT
>JAYVZW010000470.1:0-3227 GCA_043783015.1 Verrucomicrobiota bacterium | reverse complement strand
TCAGCGAGGGCCAGCTCGACATTCATTTTCTCATGCTCGCTGTTGCAGCCGGTGCCATGTCCATCGGCGCGTGGACGGAGGGCGCGCTGCTGTTGTTTTTGTTTTCCACTTCCGGTGCCATGGAGCACTACGCGCTGCACCGCACGCATCGCGAAATCAACGCCCTCACCAAGGCCGCTCCGAAGATGGCGCGCATTCTTTTGCCAGATGGCAGCGTCGAAAAGCGCGCCGTGTCCGCCTTGCAGATCGGCGATCTTATCCAAGTGCGGCCCGACGAACTTTTCCCCGTCGATGGTTCCGTGGAAACCGGCGAAACTGCCGCCGATGAATCCAATCTCACCGGCGAATCTCAGCCCATCGACAAACGCAAGGGCGAGGAAGTCTTCAGCGGCACGCTCAATCTCTGGGGCGCAGTCACCGTGCGCGTGGAGAAGCTCGCGTCCCAGAGCGCGCTGCAAAAAATCATCTTGCTCATTCAGCACGCCCAGCATCTCCGCGCCCCGAGCGAGCGCTTCACGGACAAGTTCGGCACACGCTACACTTGGCTCGTGCTCGGCATCACCACGACCATGTTTTTCGTGTGGTGGCTCGGCTTGAAACTGTCGCCCTTTCACAACACCGCAGAGGCCCACTCCGCCTTTTACCGCGCCATGACGCTGCTCGTCGTCATGTCGCCGTGTGCGCTCGCGCTGTCCATTCCCTCGGCCATCCTTGCCGCCATCGCGTGGGGCGCGCGGCACGGCATCCTGTTTCGCGGTGGGGCAGCCATTGAAAAGCTTGCGGAGGTGGACGTGATCTGCATGGATAAAACCGGCACGCTCACCGAGGGCGTGATGCAGGTGAAAGTCGTCGAGAGCTTCCCGCCAGGGCGCGACGAAGAAGTCACGCGCATCGCCATCACCTTGGAATCGCAGTCGAATCATCCCATCGCCCGCGCCATCGTCGCGCATGGGAAATCTCAAGACATCGCGCCCGGAGCGCTGGATGGATTTCAAAGTCTCACCGGTGCCGGATTGCGTGGCACGGTGGATGGGCAGGTCACTTATGTGGGCCGCCGCGAGCTGATGGAGCAGGGCGAGTTCGCCGGTTGGGTGGGCAAGATTCCCGATGCCCCGCTCGGCTTCACCGAAGTGTGGGTGCTGCAATCGGGACTCGTCGGCCGCATCTTGTTGCAAGACACCATCCGTGCCGGCAGCAAAGGCGTGCTGGAAAAACTCAAGGCCGAAGGCGTGGAGACCATCATGCTTACAGGCGACCGCCGTGCCGCTGCGGAACAGGTGGGGAAAGATCTCGGGCTCTCCGCGGTGTTCGCGGGACTCAAGCCCGAGGACAAAGTCGCCACCATCAAGGGACTCACCGACAAGGGGCGCAAGGTGGCGATGGTGGGCGACGGCGTGAACGACGCGCCCAGTCTCGCTGCCGCTTATGTCAGTGTGGCCATGGGTGCGCGCGGGAGCGACGCCGCGCTGGAGCAAAGCGATGTCGTGCTGATGAAGGACAAGATTGAAAAACTCCTAACCGCTCGCGAGCTCAGCCTCAAGGCGCGCGCCATCATCAAGCAGAATTTGTTCATCTCCCTCGGCGCCATCACCATCATGGCCGTGTCCGCCATCTTCGGCCTGGTGCCACTCACCGTTGGCGTCATCACGCATGAAGGCAGCACGGTGGTGGTGTGCTTGAACAGTTTGCGACTGTTGTTTGGGAAAGAGTAGTGCGAGCTCAGATTGTAAGCCCGCGCCATCGTCAGGCAGATTCACTTATTGAGCCTCGCTCAATAAGGTGACAAGGAACGACGAAACTCTTGTCGTCGTAAGGATTGATTGCCTGGACGGCATGAGTGCCGTCCTTCCTTGTGTGATCTCGTCCAGATCGCGCACCGCGACCGGATTGAAGACGACTAACTTCATCAAGCTTGCGTTCGAAAATCGGACTGCGGGATGCGACGTCCTGAGTGAGCCAGTGCTTCGTCGAGCAATGACTCAAGCTCCGGCGATGCTTCGCACCCAAACATGCGCTTCACCGCTACGGCCACGACCTCGGCAGCGCTGGAGAAAGCACCGGCCTGCTACTGCTGCTGCAACAACTTCTCAGACTCGGCGTCGAGCGGCCAGAAAAAATGGGCGAGTGGTCTGTCGACATTGACTCAGCTCCTGCCTCGCCTTTCGGGTAGCATTCGGCTATCTGTCTCGCTCCGCTCGGCTCTCGCGCTCCTTCTCTATTAGAATATCGATTACAACGCCAGCAACCCCGCCTGCACCACCTCCGCCGTCTTCGCGAGATCTTCCTGACTGTGAGCTAAGCTAATAAAGCCGGTCTCGAACTGTGATGGCGCGAAATACACGCCATTGTCGAGGCAGTAGAGGAAGAATTTCTTAAACGCTGCCAAGTCGCTGGTCTTGGCGTCGGTCAGATTGTGCACGGGTTTTTCCGTGAAAAATAAACAGAACATGCTGCCGGTGCGATACCATTGATAATTGCGGCCGGTCTGTTTGAGGATTTCTAATACGGCATCCTCCATGATCGCGCCGATTTCTTCCAGCTTGCGCCAGCCGTGTTGTTTCTCCATTTCACGGAGCTGCGCGAGTCCAGCAGCCATCGCGAGCGGATTGCCGCTTAGTGTGCCCGCTTGATAAACGGGACCATCGGGTGCGAGATAGTCCATGATGTCCGCGCGACCACCGAACGCTCCAACCGGCAAACCACCGCCGATGACTTTGCCCATCGCAGTGAGATCGGGCATGATCTTTTCGATTTCCTGCACGCCGCCTTTCGCGACGCGGAAGCCGGTCATGACTTCGTCGAAGATGAGCAGCGCGCCGTGCTTCTGCGTGATCTCGCGCAGCTTCTGCAAGTAGCCTGGTTGCGGCAGGATGAGTCCGGCGTTGGCGGGATAACTCTCGACGATGACGGCGGCGATCTGCTTGCCGTCTTTGGCAAAACATTCCTCCAGTGCGGCGACATCGTTATAAGGCAACACGGTGGTGAGTTCTGCGTAGCTCGCGGGAATGCCGGCGCTGTCCGGCTTCCCATGTGTAAGCGCACCGCTGCCGGCAGCAACCAGTAACGCATCGACGTGGCCGTGATAGCAGCCATCAAACTTTACGATGCGGTCGCGTTTGGTGTAACCGCGTGCGAGGCGGACGCAACTCATCGTGGCCTCAGTGCCGCTGTTGACCATGCGGACTTTCTCGACGCTGGGCACCCATTCGCAGATGAGCTTGGCCATC
>JAYVZW010000469.1:0-3230 GCA_043783015.1 Verrucomicrobiota bacterium | reverse complement strand
GCGCTGCGCCAGATACATACGTGGATCAAGCTCATCGCGGATACAACCTCCAACCTGATCCTGTTCCCGCTTTCGGCGTTGATGGTCGTCGGCCTCATCTGGGCACTCGTCCAAGTCGCGCGTTCGATCTCCCGGCGCCAGCAGCACCACCGGCAGCAGCCCTACTACCAGTAGGGCTTCCGACTCAAACCCCAATCCTCAACCTACGACAACCCGTCCGCCTTCACAAGTGGGCGGGTTGTTCGTTTTCACCCGCAACCCCCAACTATCATCCCATGGAAGCCACCACATTGTATTATCGAGAAGGAACCTCAGACAAAGTTTATCAAGCCAGCATTCGCCAGCAAGGTGAAGGCTACTTGGTTGACTTCGCATACGGTCGTCGCGGATCCACCCTGACCACCGGAACTAAAACCAGTTCACCTGTGCCTTTGGCAGAAGCGCAAGTCATCTACCAAAAACTCATCAAAGAAAAAACCGCCAAAGGTTATACACCGGGAGCCAATGGCACTCCCTATCAAAACAACGCCAGCACTGCCAGCACCAAGCAACCCACCGGCATTCTTCCTCAACTGCTCAATCCGATTGAGTCCCCACAAGTGGAAGCACTCATTCGTGATCCCGCTTGGTGGATGCAGGAGAAAATGGATGGCCGTCGCCTGCTCATCAAAAAAGAAGACAACGTAGTCACTGGCATCAATCGCCAAGGACTTGTTGTCACACTGCCTGCCACCATCATCGAAAGCGCGGCCCAAAGCCATGAAGACTTCATCCTCGATGGTGAAGCCATCGGCGACACCCTGCATGTCTTTGATGCCCACGCCATTGATGGCCAGGACATCCGGCCTCTACGCTACGGCGAACGTTACCTGATGCTCATGAACTTGCTGGGATCGTTCCAGCACCGTCATCTCACGCTCGTGGCCACTGCCTTCAGTGCTGTGGAAAAACGTGCGTTGTTCAACAAACTCCAGAAGGAACAAAAAGAGGGCGTCGTGTTCAAGCACACGGATGCTCCCTATCAACCCGGTCGCCCCAACAGCGGAGGCACCCAGCTCAAGCATAAGTTCTACGAAACCGCCTCCTTCATCGTCACCAAACTCAATGTCTGCCGCAGCGTCTCCTTGATCCTCTTTGATGGAGCCAAGGTCGTCAGTGCAGGCAACGTCACCATTCCACCCAATCAGAACATTCCCGGTCCCGGTCAGGTGATTGAATGCCGCTACCTCTATGCGTTCAAGGAATCAGGCTGCATCTACCAGCCCGTTTATCTTGGCGTGCGCGAGGACATCCGTGGCGAAGAGTGCACCACCGCCCAGCTCAAATATAAACCCGAGCCGGTTGACCAGGCTGCCTGAGATAAGAACTCCCAGGCCAGCCCCACCAGCAGCCCATGCCGCCTCTGAACGGTGCATGGGCTGTTTCATTTCCAACCCCAACCAAAAAACAGAAAACAAAAATATGAATACCATCGTCCTACCTATTGCAGAATTGAAACCCGCCCTCGCCGGCCTCGGCAAGGTCATCAATGCCAAGGCGTCACTGCCCGTCCTGCAACACATCAAAATCGAACGCAACGCCGAAGGCTGGATCGCTCTCACGGGCACCGACCTCGACCGCTTCGTTACTATGCGTTTGGAACATCCCGCACCCGGTCCCGCAGTCTCCATGCTTGTCCCTTATGACCAGCTCTTGCAGATCAGCAAGAACTGCGCTCGTGACGAACAGATCCAAATCGAGCCCGGCAATGAAGGAACCATCATCAAGTTCGCTCTCGCCGACAGGATGGGGGAGTCCAAGGTGAAACCGCTTGCCGTGGATGAATTCCCGCAAACTCCAAACTTGAAAGGCGAGGCCATCCCTCTGACGCCGGAACTGCGCCGCTCCCTACATGAAGCGATGGAATGTGTCAGCACCGACAGCGTCCGTTACGTCATCACCGGAACCTTCATTGATGCCAGCAATCCCAAAGCCCACTACATCGTGGGCACGGACGGCAAGCATCTCTACAGCGCCAACTCCTTTGCCCTGCCCCTGAAACAATCGCTCATCATCCCGGACCATAAGTTTCTGGGATGGAAAGAGTTCAATCTTGACGGGGAATGGCAGATGAAAACTGAAGCCAGTATGGTGCAGATCAACAGCCGTCGCTGGACCTTCATCACCAAAACCATTGAAGGCAGTTATCCCAACTGGAGGCAAGTCATGCCCAAGCCCGAGGATGCCAAAACCCAGATCACCCTCGATCCGGAAAAGCTCGATGTCCTCATCAAGCTGGTTCAGCGCATGCCCTGTCATGAAGTGGTTAACCAGACCGTCGGTTTGGAATGGAAGGAAGGACAGTTCCTGCTTCTCGGAAAAGATAACCCCAACGACTCATGGCTTCGCGTGCCTGTCCCTGGCGTGAAAGGTGAGGGACCGGAAATGATGATCCTGTTGGATCGACGCTTCCTCATCAAAGCCCTGCAGTTTGGTCTGAATTCCATCAGCCTCATTGACGAGATCTCTCCCCTGCGTTTCCACCGTGAAGGCAAGCAGATGATCGTCATGCCTGTGCGTCCTGTTACTGTTGGTAAATCCACAAAAGTGGAATCACCACCACCGGCAGTGCCTGCATCCGTGCCAGTCAACCCTCCGCCGTCTGCGGAACAACCCGAACCAAACAATACTATGCCAACTACCAACGGTCACCAACATGACATCGCCACCAATGGCGCAACCACCGTCCCCAGCAAGGACAGCGAAGCCAAACCCGCTCTGGAAACTGCACTCGTGCAGATCGAGAGCATCAAGACTGCATTTCGCGAAAGCATCACCGCGCTGACCAAGCTCGGTGACTCCATTCGTCAGGCCCTGCGTGAGCAGAAGTCCGGCGACAAGGATTTGCAGAATGTTCGTCAGACGCTGCGCTCCCTGCAAAGCGTCCGCATCTAAAGCGCAAACAACAACACCCAAGCAAGGCATGGGCCGGTGACATCTTTGCGATGTCCCGGCCCGCCTTGTTTTCGGGAAACGTCACTCCGTCATGTCACGCATCTCATCCATCAGCTTCGATAAAAATGAGCAACCCAACCGGGCCACCATCCGCACCCCTCTAGGCACCGTGAAGGTGATCTGGCAAGACGTGTGCGGTGACCGCTGCTGGTTCACCACTGGCTCTACCGATGCCAAAAAACTGGCCGTTCCCGCCATTCAACGAATTGAGCAGATGGTCGCAAGACTTTGAAGCT
>JAYVZW010000468.1:0-9703 GCA_043783015.1 Verrucomicrobiota bacterium | reverse complement strand
GTGACGACGGCGGCCATCAGGTCCGTCTTTTTGTCCTGCGGCGCGCGGTTCATCTCGGTGAGCTGCTCGGTGAGTTGAGCGTCATGAGCCTTCATGTCTGCCTTCATCTTCGCTTTCTGTGCCTTCATTTCCTGGCATTGTTCCATCATTTTAGCCTCCGTCATTTTTTCTCCCTCCGCAGCTTCGGCGGAGCGCGCTGGGGCGGGAGACCAGATGGCCAGGGCCAAGGCCAAGGCGAGGCTGGAACGGATGAGGAAGTTTGTATGCGTTTGTTTTTTCATGTTCTATTGCTTTCTTTTTGTTTCGTTTTTTCTGTTTCAGCGAACGAGGTGTTCGCAAATACACTGATTGACCGCGCGGGGTGTTAGTTTTCCATTTTCTTCAAAGATCGCCGTCCCCCACTTGCATTGGCCCACAGCCGAAATTCGCCGATGCCCGCACCCGAGATAGGGCGACCAGGCTTTTTTTGTTAGCGGATTAATGAAGTGACTCCTTTCGCCGCTTCCTTCATGATTTTAACAATCGTGTCCTCGACTTCCTGCGCCACGCTTTTCAATTGCGGCGTGTTGAACATCGCCAGCAGGGTGGTTGGCTTCAACGTGGCAAGAATGGTCTTGCCGTCTTCCTCATAGATGGAGATCCGGCATGGCAAGGCGGTGGAGATGCTCATGTTTTCATCGAGCACCTTCTTCGCTTGTTGCGGCTGGCAGACCTCGAAGATCAGGCATTCGTGATCGAACGCGACGCCGTTCTTCGTCATGGTTTCTTTGAGGTTATGCACCTGCATCACGCCAAAATGATTAGCATCAACAGCATCCTG
The DNA here is from genome assembly GCA_043783015.1 of Verrucomicrobiota bacterium. Classification (GTDB taxonomy): domain Bacteria; phylum Verrucomicrobiota; class Verrucomicrobiia; order Verrucomicrobiales; family Verrucomicrobiaceae; genus VFKE01. Next base: position 8,883 of record JAYVZW010000468.1, on the reverse strand, counting down.
CAAAGCCGCCGCAGCTTCACTCACGGTTTTGTCAGTTGATAATGTGATCAGCATGGTTTGGGTTTTCCTGGTTCAGAGTTCAATTCGTAGAAGCACGAGACACTGGGCTATTTTTTGGACTGATTGATCACGATGATGACCAGCAGGACAACGACCACGACGCCTATCACCGCCAAAATCCATGTGCCTCCACTCGTCCCTCCATCCATCCGTCTGTGTGATTCTGATTCATAATAAAGTGCCTTTGGTTTCGCTGCCAGCAGCCCACCGCCTGCAGGTCCAGTGGGTGTGCGGAGGCCGAAGTTTTTCTAATCCAGTCATTTGTGCATTCCTCCGTGGCCGCCCTGACCCATTCCGGGGCCATGGCCACCCATTTCCGACCACATGCCGCCGTGCATACCACCAGCTTTCCAGCCACGGTTCCAATCAAAGTGCATGCGTCCGCTTTCAGCTCCCGAGTGGCCTAGCCAGCCGTGATGAACACTACCGCCGCGCAACCAGTCCGCGCGTCCGTAAAACCGGCTGCAATAGCCGGGCGGATCACTTGCCAAGGGGTGCGGTTCCAATTGCATTTGCTTCTCATCTGCTCCCATCGTCAGAGGTCTGGCCTCGACGGGGCGTGCTGACTTCAAGTCATTGTCCCAGGTATGAACCATGACCTCGCCAGTATCGGCATTGGACAGCACTTCCGCGCTTGTCTTACCATCGTTCATGGCGACTACGTCACCGCCATTTGGGCCAGCCTGAGCGTTCGGCGAGCAGGATTGGCCGAACAGCATTCCCACCACCAGTCCGGCTGCCGCCAGCATCGTCAGCCATCTTGTTGTATAGCTATTCTGCTCCGCCGCGACACCATCCGGCGAGCGGGAGCACGATTTGATCGGATTGCTTTTCATGGTTTTGCCTCCGTGAGTGTTGTTCCCTTACATGCCTTTCATCGGGGCCATCGGAGCCGCCGCAGGAGCGGCGGGTGCGGGCGGGGCGAAGCCGGTGAGACTTTTGCGCTGCTCGTCGGTGAGGAGTTTGCTCGCTTCTCCTACCGCACGGATGAAGGCAAGCCGTTCATCGCCGGTTAGTTTCGCAATCTCCGCGATCTTCGCGGTGATGGCCGTGGCGTCGGGTTGGTCGGCGGCGGTGAGCGTCCAAAGTTCCTGCTCCGCTTGTTTGACCGCGCGATCTGCGGTGCTCTTCGCGAGGAGTGCCTGTTCCCTGGCTTTGTTGAGCCCGGCTTTCTGCTCGGTCGTGAGCGCGATGTGCTGCGTGTGATCGAGGAAGAAGCCCGTCGCGCCGAGATGATAGAGGTGCGATGCGCCGGGGAAGCCTGGCAGTGCGGACTGCGGCATGGCTCCTGGTGCTGCGCTGCTCATCGCGCCCATGCCCATCATTCCGGCCATTTCCATTTTCATCATGTCCATCATACCCATGCCGCCACCACCGCTCATGGCCGCTGCGGGTGCGGGTGGCATAGCGCCGCCCATCTTCATCATGTCCATCATCCCCATGCCGCCGCCAGCAGGCATGGGTGCTGCCGCTGGCATGGCACCACCAGCCATGGGCATCATTTTGTCCATCATGCCCATCATTTTATCCATCATGCCCATCATCCCGCCCATCTTCATCATGTCCATGCCCATGGCCATGCCGCCACCGGCCATGGCCGGTGCTGGTGCGGGAGGCATTGCGCCGCCCCCCATGCCTGCCATCGCTGGATCTGGTGACATCCCCGCCATTGCTGGCCCTGCGGCACTCGGAGGCGCACTCATGCCGGGCATGGCACCAGCGGTTGTCTGTTGCGGCGCGTTCTTTGCGAGCGCGGCTTCGAGTTGCGCGACCTTCGCCTGCATCTGTTCAAGCTGCTGGGTGAGTGCGGGATCGCCTTTGGCTGCATCGGGTGGCATTGCGCCAGATGCGACGTGAGCGGCGTGTGTCTTGGGGTCAACTTTCGGAGTCTGCGCTGGCAAGCTGCCGACGCAGATGAATGCGAGACCGCTTCCCAAAAGGGCAGTAGCCAAAAGCAAGCGCGAGGAATGAGGATAAGATTTCATGGTCAGAGAATGGGTGGAGCGATTGAAAGGCAACCCTTCTGCGCTGTTTGGTTTTTGAGTGGCACTGCGCAGCGGAAGCGCTGCGCAGTGAGTGGACGAGTTACCTTAAGCGGCAGCCGGTTATTTTTTGGGGGCTTCCTTCTTGTCGCAGCAGGCCGCGCATTTATCGTGACCGCACTTGGGGCAGCAGTCGCCGCCCTGTTTGCAGCAGGCACCGCAGTCTTTGGTGGCCTTCATTTTCGTGTGCGTGTCCTGCGAGAACGCGGGGAAGGCCGCGATGGCCAATGCGAGTAGTATGAGTTTCAATGTCGATTTCATATTTTAGTTTTTCGTTGGTTTAGGTTGTCAGATTTTGAACGAGCCTCGTTACCTCGAGTCCGGCTGACTAACGCCATTCCGGTGCCAAGACGATGCCGCCTTTGCCATTGGACGCTGGGAAGTAGTGGGGGCCGGCGTCAGGGCCGTGGGAGGCACAGCTACTGACAAAAACCGCGACAAGGGCAGTCATTGAAATTTTGATCCAGTTTTTCGTTTTCATAATCTGGATTTTTGTTTCTTCGTTTGTTTGGTTTGTTCCGGTTGGCAAACTAGCGCCTGCCAACCGGAGTTGGGTTATTCGAGTCTGAACTACGTTTCAGATCAGTGCATACCGGCCATTTGGTCGTCGGACATCGGATAGCCAGGTTTGGATCCCATGGTGTGTGTTCCTGAGCTAGAGGTGCTTTCACAGCACGACAGGGCGAAGGATGCGAGAAGGGCCAAACTAAGAGTCACGAGTGTAGTTTTTAGTTTCATCTTATTATTGTATTTTATCTGGTTTTGTTTTTTGTTTACGAACTAATTGTCCGCGTGCTTGTTTGAGATCACCTAAGCATGTGGTTTAATGCGATTCGCAATGCGCAAGAGCCCCGCCGCAGTGGGTGCAGCGATGTTGAAGCGATCCCGTCTTGAAGAAGGTTGCCACAGCGCTTTCGCATTCGGGGCACTCCATGCTTTTCACATCGCGGTAGGCGAGGTATCCGGGATTGACTTTGCTGCCGGCTGGCATGGGTCGGCTGACCCATACGGTCTTGCACTTGTCGCACATGACGGCTTGGCCGGGGGCACTGGCGGTGGTCTGACAGGCTACCATAGGAAGTGCGATCAATGCGAGGATCGCAATCTTGATGGTTTGAAGGATGTAATGTTTGTTTTTCATGACTGAAGTGTATTTGTCGTTGTGTTTTAATGCGGAGGTATCTGACTCCCGTCGGCAGTTTCCGACGAGAGTCGCTTGGGGCGGCCGGATGCCCGCTTACTTGGCGTGACCGGCGCAGGTGAACGCGGAATTGTCGCCGCACTTGCTACAGACGTGGGTGTGTTCGGCAACGTTGTTGGTCTTGGTCCCTTTGATGGTCACCTGACCGTGACAGCCGGGACAATCATGCTTTTCTTCCCCTTTGAACCAGGCAGTCCAGCCCTTCTTGTCATCGACATTCTTTTCGATGAGGGTGTTGCACGACGTGCATGAAAGGGCGATTTTCGAGCCTGCTGGCAGTTTTTCGCATTGTTCCGTTGAAGTGACAACGGTGTCATAGTTCTTCGGCAGGACCAAGTTGGGGGCTGCCTTGCTGATGGAGACGAATCCCAGCAACGCGACGGCAGCCAAGATCGGTTTACAAATGATGTTTTTCATGGTGTTAATTAGTTTTAGTTTGTTTATTAAAGCTTTCGTAAGCGTTAAGAAGATGCAAGCCGCGCGTCTCACATGACATGGGGTAAAACCCTACCGCGCATGTCGCGAGCATTTCCAAAATCTTGAGTGTGCGCTGAGTTTTGTATCTTGCCGACAGGAGGGTGCGGGAAGCCGAGGAGATACCTCAGCGTTGGAGGCTCGATGTTTTAAGCCTCTCCTCCTCGACTGTTACAAATGGATACAAAAAAACGGGCCGGAACTTTCATTCCGACCCGTTAAGATTTTGCTGACGGCAGGATGCCGTCACTACGGGATTACATGCCCATGCCGCCGTGGTCGTGGCCCGCTTCTGGCTTTTCTTCCTTGGGGATGTCGGCGATGAGGCACTCGGTGGTGAGAAGCAGTCCGGAGATGGACGCGGCGTTCTGGAGAGCGCTGCGGGTCACCTTCGTGGGATCCACGATACCGGCCTTGATGAGGTCAACGTATTCGCCAGTGGCGACGTTGTAGCCGGTATTGCCTTTGCCTTTCTTCACTTCGCTGACGATGAGCGCGCCTTCCACGCCTGCGTTTGCGGCAAGCTGACGGAGAGGGGCTTCAACGGCACGACGAACGATTTCAGCACCAGTGGCTTCGTCGCCAGTGAGCTTCAATCCATCGATGGCAACTTGGGCGCGGATGAGAGCGACACCGCCACCAGGGACGATGCCTTCTTCCACTGCGGCGCGAGTGGCGTGCAGCGCGTCTTCAACGCGGGCTTTCTTTTCCTTCATCTCGGTTTCGGTGGCAGCACCGACATTGATGACGGCAACTCCGCCGGCGAGCTTGGCAAGGCGCTCCTGGAGCTTCTCGCGGTCGTAGTCGCTGGTGGTTTCGTCGATCTGACGACGGATCTGGGACACGCGGCCCTGGATGGCATCGGTGCCACCTTCGCCTTCGACGATGGTGGTGTTTTCTTTGTCCACGGTGATGCGCTTGGCACGGCCGAGGTCGGTCAGCTCGATGCTTTCGAGCTTGAGGCCGAGGTCTTCGGTGATGCAGCGTCCGCCGGTCAGGATGGCGATGTCTTCGAGCATGGCCTTGCGGCGATCTCCGAAGCCAGGGGCTTTGACAGCGCAGATGTTGAGCGTGCCGCGGAGGCGGTTCACGACGAGAGTCGCGAGCGCTTCACCTTCGACGTCTTCCGCGATGATGAGGAGGGGCTTGCCGGAGCGGGCCACTTTCTCAAGCAGAGGGAGCATGTCTTTAAGGCTGCTGATCTTCTTCTCGTGGATGAGGATGTAGCCGTTCTCGATGACGACTTCCATGCTCTCGGCGTTGGTTACGAAGTATGGGCTGAGATAGCCTTTGTCGAACTGCATACCTTCCACGACTTCGAGTGTGGTTTCGATGCTCTTCGCTTCTTCAACCGTGATGGTGCCGTCCTTGCCGACTTTGTCCATTGCATCAGCAATGATCTTGCCGATTTCGACGTCCCAGTTGGCGGACACAGTGGCGACCTGGGCGATTTCGCTGGCCTTGGTCACGGGGCTGCTGATTTCTTTCAGCTTGGCGACGACGGCTTCCGTTGCCTTCATGATGCCGCGCTGGAGCGAGATCGGGTTGGCACCGGCGGTCACGTTGCGGAGACCTTCGGTGTAGATGGCTTCGGCGAGAACCGTGGCGGTGGTGGTGCCGTCACCGGCGACGTCGCTGGTTTTGCTGGAGACTTCCTTGATGAGCTGGGCGCCCATGTTTTCATAGGGGTCTGGAAGCTCGATCTCCTTGGCGACCGTCACACCATCTTTGGTAATGGTAGGGCTGCCGAATTTCTTCTCTAGGATAACGTTGCGACCGGAAGGTCCGAGGGTTGCTTTGACCGCGCGGGCCAGTTTGTTGACGCCGCGAAGCAATGCATGCCGGGCGGATTCGTCGAAATGGAGTTGTTTAGCCATGTTCTTTTTTCTTTAGATGATGTTGTGGTTGGATTAGCCGACGATTCCGAGGATGTCGGTTTCGTTGATGATGAGGACGTCGTCGCCGTCGAGTTTGATTTCGGAGCCGCCGTATTTGGAAATGAGAACTTTGTCGCCTTTTTTGACGGTGAAGAGTTCCTTCACGTCCTTGCCTTCATCGTCTTTGCCGATGCCGACAGCGAGCACTTCGGCTTCCTGGGGTTTTTCCTTGGCGGAGTCGGGCAAGAAAATGCCGCCCGCGGTTTTCTCTTCACTGTCGACGCGCTTCACAAGGACGCGACGACCCAGTGGTGTGATTTTGGTAGCCATGTTGGTTCGTTGTTCTTTTTGGGTTGGTATTCTGTTTGTCTAGTTCATCCAGATGGACCGCGCTGCGTGTTCGGTGGCGCGGGCCGTCCGGGGTGAAATTTTTTTTGCCTTACGCCTTTTTGTCTTTGTCCACGACCTCGAAGTCGGCATCGACGACTTTGCCTTCGTCCTTAGCAGGTTCGCTGGCGCGGTCGGCGTCGGGTTGCGCCATGTCTGGGGCGGCTCCTCCGGCTCCGGCCATGTGCTGGTAGGCTTCGGAGAAAAGTTTTTGCAGTTCTTCCTGCTTGGATTTCATCGCGCTGATGTCGTTATCGGCGATGGCTTTCTTCAAGCCGTCGATTTTTTCCTGAATGGGCTGCTTTTGTTCGGCGGGAACTTTGTCGCCGAGATCGGTGAGTGATTTCTCAATCTGATAGACCGTGGTTTCGGCCTGATTCTTGGTTTCGACATCTTCCTTGCGCTTCTTGTCCTCTTCCGCGTGGAGCTCGGCTTCGCGCTTGGCTTTCTCGATTTCCTCGTTGCTCAGGCCGCTTGATCCTGCGATGGAAATTTTTGATTCCTTGCCAGTGGTTTTTTCCTTGGCTGCAACGTGGAGAATACCGTTGGCGTCGATATCAAAGGTGACTTCGATCTGGGCTTCGCCGCGACGGAGGGGTGGGATGCCGTCCAGCTTGAAGGTGCCGAGCACCTTGTTGCCTTCGGCACGGGCCATGGGGCGCTCGCCTTGAATGACGACGACTTCTACGCCGGGCTGATTGTCCGCAGCGGTGGAGAAGGTCTGGGTCTGCCGCTTGGGGATGGTGGTGTTGCGCGGGATCATCGCGGTGGCGATGCCGCCTTCGGTTTCGATGGCCAGTGTCAGCGGGGTGACATCGAGCAGGAGCACATCCTTAACACTGCCTTGGAGCACGCCGCCCTGGATAGCCGCACCGATGGCAACGACTTCATCGGGGTTCACGCCTTGATGCGGGTCTTTGCCTGCGAGCTTGCGCGCGGTTTCGACAACTTTGGGCATCCGGGTCATGCCGCCAACGAGAACAAGTTCGTCGATTTTTGAGGCTTCGAGCTTTGCTGCCGCGAGGCAATCTTTGACGGGTTTGATCGTGCGCTCGAAGAGGCTGTCAGTAAGTTGCTCCATCTTCGCCCGGGTGAGCGTCTTCATGATGTGCTTCGGCCCCGTCTGATCAGCAGTGATGAAGGGCAGGTTCAAGTCATAGCTCTGTGAAGAACTGAGAGCGATCTTGGCTTTTTCAGCCTCTTCTTTGATGCGCTGCAGCGCGTCGGGCTGGCCACTCAGGTCAATGCCGGTGTCGGTTTTGAATTCGTTGACGATCCAGGTGATAAGTGTGTTGTCCCAGTCGTCGCCGCCCAGATGAGTGTCGCCGTCCGTGGCCAGCACTTCAAATACGCCGTCGCCGATTTCCAGCACGCTGATGTCAAAGGTGCCGCCGCCAAGGTCATAGACGGCGATCTTTTCATCCTTCTTTTTGTCCAAGCCATAAGCGAGCGACGCAGCGGTCGGCTCATTGATGATTCGGCGCACGTTGAGTCCGGCGATTTCCCCGGCAGCCTTGGTAGCATTTCGCTGGGAGTCGTTGAAGTAAGCGGGAACGGTGATGACCGCGTCGGTTATTTTTTCGCCGAGCCGGGCTTCGGCATCAGCCTTGAGCTTGGCCAGAATCATCGCTGATATTTCCTGCGGGCTATAGACTTTGTTCTCTCCGCCGACTTCGACCTGCACATGGGCATCGCCATTTGATGCCGCGACGATTTTGTAGGGCATGCGCTTGTCGGCCTCGGTAAGTTCAGAGAATTTGCGCCCCATGAGGCGCTTTACGGAAAAGACAGTGTTACGGGAGTTGGTCACAGCCTGACGTTTCGCGGCCTGGCCGACCAGACGTTCGCCAGATTTTGTGAATGCGACTACTGAGGGAGTGGTGCGCGCTCCTTCGGAGTTCTCCAACACCTGAGGTTCTGATCCTTCGAGAACGCTCATGCAAGAGTTGGTGGTGCCGAGGTCTAAGCCTAAAATTTTACTCATATCTTTGTAGTTTGGGATGGTGCGGCACTATGTTACATGATCTGCAATCTTTACGTGCGAAGCAATTACTTGGCATTATCCATGCCACCACGGTCATTGAATACATAAGCCGTTTATTTTCAGACGCATATGAAATTAATCTTTAAGTTACAGTGGTCGAGAACTTTGGATCTTTGAGACAAATCTGCTCAAATGCCCTTCTAACTGCGACATGCTGTCCCACCATTAATCAACGATGTTAGCGCAGGCAGTCCGCCCGAGATATAGGGACAAAAAAAGGGAGCGGTTGCCCGCTCCCTTTGAAGTTTGAATGCTTGTTCAGTTCACCGATTACAGGTGGAACTTGATGCCCAAGCGAACGAGGGTGAAATCAGCTTCGCGATTGTTGGAGCTGTGCCAGTTGTAGGAACCTTCACCGAAGAGGTTCACGTTCTGCAGGCTCTTGAGGTGGACTTCAAGTCCAGCGCCAGCGTGGTATTCGCCGAGCTTTTCACCGTCCACGCTGAATCCGCCACCTACGAGAACGTAAGGAGCGATGCAGATGGATTTGATAGGAGCGCGGAGGATGATGTCTCCGTTGAAGATATGCAAGGCGCCGCTGGTAGCAACTGCGTCGTAGCTAAGACGGGCACCGAAGTTTTCAGTGAAGAAATATTCACCGGAAATGCCGCCGCCGAGAGCGTTTTTATAGTCACTGGCTTCGTTACGTGGGAAGAAACCCGTGCCGTTCAATCCGATGCTGAATCCAGGAGCGAAGGCGTCACAGGAAGGAGCAACAGGGGGCATAACGCCTTTGCCGCTTTTACCAGAGTAGGATACCGAACCGGCGAAAGCGCTGGAAGCGAGCGCTACTGACAT
>JAYVZW010000467.1:0-9708 GCA_043783015.1 Verrucomicrobiota bacterium | reverse complement strand
GCCCCATGCCTTGCATTTTCTCAAGTTCCTCGAAGCGCCGTCAAAGAAAGGCGTGTGCCAGTTGCGGCCCGGCAAGGACGAGGACTAATCAGGCGCGGTCGCGACCGGACTCGGCTGCCGCGTCCTGCACGTCCAGCGGATTTTTCCAGCGGAGTCCTGAACAGCTGGAGAAATCGGCATCGTTGGTGTTCAGCTCGCCATCGTGTTCCATGGCGAGAGCTGCGAGGTGCGCGTCAGAGAGAGCGGGGCCGGTCCAGCCGATTTTACCCAGCGTATCCCAATGCTGTGGCGTTGGGTGCAGCAAGGTGACGTTCGGCGCGGCGAGCCAGCGCTGCACTTCCGCCAAGGCATCCGGCAGCAGCATAGGTGGCTGGATAACTTTGGGGTTGGTCATAAGCCGCACAAAGCCCAATGCGACATTCAGCGGCAGACCTATCGGTTCCTGCCGTGTCATGACGCCCTCCCACCAAAGACGTGCAGCCGTATGATCCGGCGCGGTCAGATTGTAGGCGTAAATATGAAGGTTCAGGTCTGGTAGGATCATGCTTGCTGTCGCGTCAGGAAGGCGTCCGCATCGAGATCATGTGCAAGACGATTCAATTTTTTTAGGGGCACGCCGGGCGCGAAGACCCCGTTGTGCGGGCGGATACGGAACGGCTCCGCTGTGGCAGGTTCGGCGGTGGGCTTGCCGAGCGCCGAGCGCAGGAGGCTCAGGCCCATTTCAGACAATGGCTTGCCACGTTGCTGCGCTGCTGCACGGAGCAGTTTGGCGAGATCATCATCCAGTGTGAGCGTGGTAGGCATGGGGGCAGGATGCCATAGGAAGCGGTAACGCCCAAAGGTTTTTTGTAGCAACAAGCCTTATGCCCCCTCAGTCAAAGCAGCAGCATTTCGCCGGTTCCCATGTAATTGCATTCTCAAGGGAACGCGGACACTCATGTCCGCACCTGACCAAACAGGCAGCTCCGCTGCGAAGATGAGTTGATGGCGGACAAGTTGCGAAGCCACGAAGCGAATGTCCACGCTCCCAAATAAAACAAGCCGCCAAATTCGGCCCCCAACTTATCCCAACCGCAGCTTAACCATGTGTTGTTATTCAGGGGGCGCTTTGGGTGCTGACATCTTCATAGCGTGTTCAGCACGGTTTGAGCGAGTGGTGTATCCAAGGACTCCTGCTCGAAGCGTAAGTCTCCGCTCGGAAGAATGAATACCTTCAGGAAGCGGCCTTCCGTCAGTCTCGCTGCGTGGCTACCGATCATCACTGTCTCAGAGTCAGGCATGCTGAACCGAATCGTGGGGCCATCCTCTATGGTGAAATAGCCACCTCCATAAATGTCCCCACCCATACTGCCCTTCAAGCCAAATGTTCTTGCTGGTTCCGTTTGCGCATAGATCACGTAAACGGGATCTCTCGGTGTCTTGGAATCAAAGCGAGCGAACATGCCGCCTGCGGCGAAACCACCCGAATATTCATGAGGTCTCTTACCGCAGCCTTGCAATGAAACCGATAGAATCAGAATGACGAGGACTCGGATCAGGTGTGACATGATGTTAGCGCCTTACAGGTGGATCAGCGACAGTAAAGTCGGGGTTCTCCCAACGCCTTTATAGCTGATGGTTTGACATGCTGGATGATGGGGCAACAGTCAAACCATGCGAGTGACCAAACGAGGTCGGCGCAGCATCACGCCGCCAGTAATAAGGCAGATGCCAGCGATGGCTGCGGTCATCCAGTGGAACGGGATGCACGCGGTTGGGGCCGCGAGGACGATAGCGGGTGATTCATCGCCGCCGACGAGCATGACCCAACGCGGTTTTTCATCAGGTTGGGCTTCGTGTTGCATCCAGAGAATGACGCTTTGTGAGGAGCCTTCGGGGACTTTGAAGGAGATGGATGGGGCAGAGGGATGCAACTGCCAGACGGCCGTGAGCATGGAGTGCGCTTGGTATTTGCTCAACGGATCAACAGGGAGCGGAGACGAGGGGTCTGGCTGGGTGCGTTTTTCCAGCTTGGGTGCGCTCAGCGGATTGGCGGCATCTGTGCCCTCGCACTGACACCGGAGAGCATTCGTAACGGCGATTTTCGCCTCCTCCTCGCTGGTGATCATGGGATTGTCCCCGTAGTCGGCGGTGACTTCGAGTTGCACGCCGCCGTCGCGGAGGAGCAGGGCTTTCGCTGTTAGGAACTCGCTGCCGTGCGCCCACGCGGACAGGGGCAGCACGATGGCCGCCCCTGACAAAATCGCGAGCTGGAGGATGCGGATCATTTTTTGTTCCAGCGCAGCACGCGGCCCCACTGATTCCATTCGGTTTCGAGAATGTTGCCTTGGGCGTCGAAGGTGATGCCGTGGGGGGAGGTGACGATGCCGACCTGCCAGTCTTTAGGCGCGATTGCGGGCGTGTTGGTGAGCTTCTCGTGCAAACCGAGTTCGGCGACCATTTTGTTTTCTTTGTCCCAGATGCTGACGCGCCCGGCGATCTCGGCAACGCACATCAAATCGCCATGGAAGCTGGCGCTGCTGGGATTGCGCAAACCTTTGTCAGCGATGATGCCGATGATGTTGCCATCAAGGTCAAGGTGCAGCATCCGGTTGTTCCCGCGATCAAGCGCGACGATGCGCGCGGGCGTGAAGCGGTGGTCGATAAAGATTTTGTGCGTGTTTTTGAAGTTGTAAGGCGCGACTGGGCCACCGAAGACTTTTTTGAACTTGCCGTCTTTGTCGAACTGGAAGATCCAGCTCTGTCCGTAGCCGTCCACGATATAGATGTCGCCATTGGGTGCGAGGTCGCAGTTGGTGAGCTTCAGGCCCTTGGCGGACTGTTCTGCGGGGAAGGCTTCCTTTTTGATCTCCAAGACGACGCTGCCGTCGAGCTTGCATTTGATAAAGCGCTGCTCGTTGAGCACGGCGGCGTAGATGAACTCGCCTTCGTCGTTCTTGCGGATGACGAAGCCGTGCAGGGAGTCGGGCACAGGAAGCGACTTGATGAATTTGCCATCGGGGCCGTAAACCAGCAGGCCTGAGCCTTTTTCAATGACGCTAACATAGACGTTCCCGGCCGAGTCCACGGCGATTTCGCCATGGCTGTTCCCGAGCTTTTCCTTGCCGGGCGGCGGCTGGATGAAGTCGGGGGCGAATTCGTATTTGACCTCATCCGCCGCGATAGGGCGACAAAGGGCGGTCAGGGCAATGAGGGTGATGAGCGTCTTGTTCATGGCACGTCTGTGGCGGAGGACTGGGGGCGCGTCAACCTCCAGCAACAGAAGAAGTAAATTTAAGCTGCCGCATTTCCTTCTTGCTTCAATTTGCCCGGTTTCATAACCTATGATCTTCACGTTCCTCCAAACCAAATACTCAAATATGAAAAACATCCTGCATCTTCTCCTCGCGTGCGCCTTCGCGATTCCCGCCAGCACCTTGCGTGCTGAAGACAACCCGGCCCAGCCGGGCGGTCATCTGCCGAAAAAAGTGGCCATCGCCCTGGTAAAGGTCGCCGACGGCCTGGTGGACCCGATCCACGTAACGGCTCCCAAGGACGGCAGCAAGCGACTCTTTGTCTGCGAACGGCCCGGCCTGGTGCGCATCATCAAGGACGGAAAGCTTATGGAAAAACCTTTCCTCGACATCAAAGACAAGACGCTCAGCAGCTTTCTGGAGGAAGGTTTGTTCTGCATCGAGTTCCATCCCAAATTCAAGGAGAACGGCCTGTTCTACGTCTGTTATTCCGACCTCTGGTTCAATGGCGCGACGCTCATCACGCAATATAAAGTGAGCGCTAAGAATCCTGACAAAGCCGACCCGGAAAGCGCCAAGGTTATCATGCAAATTGACTTTCCTTACTGCAATCATCACGGCGGCAAGGTTGCCTTCGGCCCCGACGGCTTTTTATATGTAGGCGTCGGCGATGGTGGCTGGGAAGGCGATGTCATCAGCGCGGGCCAGGATTTGCACACGTTGTTGGGCAAGATGTTGCGCATTGATGTGAACAGCTCCACGCCTGATCGCGCCTACGGCATCCCGAAGGACAACCCGTTCATCACGCCGAAGCAACAGATGACTCTGTTTGGTATCAGCGAGAAGCAGTTCTCCCAGATCCATCCCCTCGCAAAACCGGAAATTTGGGCTTACGGCATTCGCAATCCATGGACGTTTAGTTTTGACCGCAAGAGCGGCGACCTCTTCATAGCCGATGTCGGCCAGAATCACTGGGAGGAAATCAATCACCAGCCTGCGGCGAGCAAAGGTGGCGAGAATTACGGCTGGAAGTTCATGTGCGGCAGCCACACGTTCCCCATTGAAGACGAGAAAACCAACCCACGTGTCGGCGTGCTTCCCATTGCGGAATACAGCCACGTTGATCAGGGCAACTGCGTTGTCGGGCTCGGCATTTATCGCGGGACAGCCTATCCGGAAATGGAAGGCACTTACTTCGCCAGCGACTGGGGCAGTGGAAAAATCTGGGGGATGCAGAAAGACGGCACCAAATGGCAGATGGAAGAACTGTTGGATCTGGACACTCCTTTGCGCCCGACCGGCGGCGGCGAGGACGAGGAAGGCAATCTGTATCTCACCCACGCCACGGCAAACTACGGCGGCCCGGTTGATCCTTACACAGGCGAGCGTGGTGCAGTTTGGAAGATCGTCCCCACCAGCAGCGTGCCCAAAGGCGCGGAGACGGCTCCCTTGCAGAAGAAATAATGTAAAATAAGCCGAGTCGATAATTTGCTGATTTCAGTCGGGGAATCTTGCGTTGCAGGATTCCCCGTTCTTCTTGCACAGTCCCCATTTATCTTATGAAGTTCGCATCAATTTTCCTCGTCATTGCCGCAGCATCTGCTCTGGCGCAAACACCAGCACCGGTTCCCGGCCATGATCACAGTGCATCCAATCCCGCCCTCTCGGGCCTGAAAAAGGAACTCATCGAGGGCATTACCGAAAACGATTTTATCAAGCTCGGCGACAAGCCGCAGACGGTGAAGATCACACTTGTCGCCGTGTTCACGGATGCGAACTACGGCATGAATTTTAACGGTCATGCCAAGGGCAGCGCCATCTACACCATTCCCAAAGGTTGGACGGTGGAGGTCACTTACATCAATCCCAGCCCCATTCCACACAGCGCGATCGTCATTGAACGCGCAGATACCAAGAAGCTCCAGGTCCCCGCGCCATATTTCAAAGGCGGCGCCATTCCGAATCACCTGCAAGGCCTGGCCTACAACAAGGCCGTCTTCAGTTTCGTGGCCGATGAGGCTGGTGAATACGCCATCGCGTGCGGCTTTCCGGCCCATGCCATGAACGGTCACTGGGTCGCGTTTGATGTCGATGAAAAGATCAAAGTCCCCACCTTGAAGCTGGGCGATGGGCCGGTGAAAGAGGCCAGGTAAAGCCAACGAATGTTTTCCCCTTGCCGCAGCCTCGCTTTCTTTGCAGTATCCCACTTCCCTCCAAACAAAATATTACCATGAGCAAAACTGTTCCCCTAATTTCTTCCGGCGTCGCCGGCCCCCTTGGCGTCCTTCATCTCCCGCGCCTGTGGCAAAAAGCATCCCTTGATGCGGCGGGCAAACTAAATCCTGATTATCCCGGTTGCGGCAAGGGCTACGACCAGATGGTGCTCAATGGGCTTGATATTTCTCGTGATGAGTTTCTCGGTTACATCAAGAACAGCAAACCCACCTACATTCAATTGGAGAGCTGGGTCCTCGCCAAAAAAGGGGGAAGTCTCGATCAAGCTGCGGTGAAGAAATTGAATGATGGCATTAAAGGCTACATCCATTCGGATGACACCCGCAAATCCATCCTCGAAGCCGCAGGCCGTCCCGACGACGGCAGCCTTAAAGATGCGGTGAATCTAAACAATCTCGATGACTGGCAGAGCTTTTATAACTCTGAGTTGAAGTAACGCCCCACGTTAAACGTGGCGTCCCTTGAACGTCAGTTCGGCGATGCCACTTTTGTCGAGTCCGCCGAGTCCGAGCTGAACCATTTTCTTATACTGCGCTTCTGCCGCCTCGTTGAGCGGCAAGTTGAGTCCGGCTTCTTGTGCGAGACGGGCGGCGATGCCACTGTCTTTCGCGGCATGCTCGGCGCTGAACCAGCAGTCATGCGAACGATCGGCCATGTCAGCACCGTCCGTTTCTAAGACGCGACTATTGGCCCCGGTCTGAGAAAATATCTCGCGAATCATGCCGAGGTTGTGGTCGAGCGCGGCGGCCAGACCGAGTCCTTCAGCCAACCCGGCGGTATTGATGTTCATGACCATGTTAACCAGCGCTTTCACTTCCGCAGCGCGACCGGGACCGCCGATGAAGCGGCGGTTAATGCTGAGGTCTTCGATGATTTTTTGCACCCGCCAGTAAGTGGCTTCGTCGCCTGCCAGCATGAGATAGAGCTTGCCCTCGCGCGCCTGGCTGATGCTGGAGGCCATGCAGGCTTCCAATGATGACGCGCCTGCTTTGTGCGCGGCGGCATAGATTTCGCGATGGATGTCCGGCGCGACGGTCGCGCAGTTGATGAAAATTTTTCCCTGCGCGCCTATGAGCAGGTTGTCTTTACTCTCAAAAAATACAGCCCGCATCGCGGCATCGTTCGTGACCACGGTGAAGATGACATCTGCGGCGGCGGTCACCTCTGCGAGATTTTCGCAGTATCGGCAGCCAAGCTCCGCAGCGAGTTCAGCCGCCGCAGTTCTGTTGGCATCCAGAACCGCCGTGATGGTGTATCCGCAGTCCTTGAGACGGCGGGCCATGTTGGCACCCATCCGACCGGTTCCGACAAAGGCAATGTTTTGGCTCATGGGCTTGGAAATTTGAATTTGATGTAAAAGGGATTATGCCGTTTTTCCTCGCCGACGGTTGTCAGCGGGCCGTGACCCGGGCATAGGACGGTGTCGTCCGGCAATGAAAATATTTCCTTTCGGTTGGTAGCCAGCGCGTCGGCGTAAGAAATCATTCCGCCGCCCATGCTGCTGGCAAATAGCGCGTCCCCCACCACGGCGACAGGACGCTCCAGCCCATCTACCACGTAAGTCACGCCGCCACGGGAATGGCCCCAAGTCTGGCGGGTGCTGATGTGGAGATGTCCCAGCGTAAATTCCTTTCCGCAGTCAAACATATCAGCGCCCTCCCACGGTTCGCGGCGGGAGGCACGCACAGGCTGGCCGGTGGTTCGTAACGTGGCGATGTCCGCGACATGATCGGGATGGGTGTGAGTGAGATAGATTGCCTCCAGCTTGAGTCCGTTGGTCTTGATGAATTCCATCATCGGCCCGGCATCAGCTCCGGTGTCGAATGCGGCGGCGAGCCTGGTCTCCCGATCCCATATCAGGTAGGCATTCACGGTCATGTCATCGAACGGAGTATTGAACTGAGCAAGTCCCTCCAGTTCCACGGGTTGCGGCTTCCAGACTTGCAATGCCATGTCGATCAATGACGAGGCATGAAGCTGCAATGCCGGGGCGATTTTTTTTAATGCCTCTTCGTCCACCGATCCCGCCTTCAAACTCTGCAAATCAGCCAGGGACAGCCCGGCTTTATCAATGAGCACGGCATCGGTCAAACCCAGTCCGCGCTGGGCCTTGGCGAGCACATCGGTGAAGAGGTCTTCGAGTGGCAGCATGGCCTTCGCCTCAGGGTCCGACGGTCACTTTGGTGATAGTGATCGCGTCCTTGGGCACGTCGCGATGAGGAGCCATGGTGGTGGTTGGCACGGCGACGATGGCGTCCACTATATCCATGCCTTTGGTGACTTTGCCAAAGACCGCGTAGCCCCAGCCGTCGAAACTAGGGAAGTCGAGATTTGCGTTGTTGTTCACGTTGATGAAGAACTGCGCAGTTGCGCTGTGCGGATCGCCCGTGCGCGCCATGGCCAGGGTGCCCTTGGTGTTCTTGATGCCGTTTTTGCTTTCGTTTTGAATGGGCTTGTCGGCCTGCTTTTGTTGCATGTCAGCTGTAAAGCCGCCGCACTGGATCATGAAGTCTGGTATGACACGATGGAAAATGGTGCCATCATAAAATCCTTTCTTGGCGTAGTTCACGAAGTTCGCGACGGTGATGGGTGCCTTGTCCGCATCGAGTTCGAGTTCGATGGTGCCCTTGGAGGTTTCGAGGGTGGCTTTGACGATGCCTTTCAGGGGTTGGGCGGTTCCGGTCGCGGTGTCATTTTTTTCCTGGGCGAATGCGCCGAGTGCAACGCTCAAGACGACGGTCAATGATGTCTTGAGAAAAGTGTTCTTTTTCATGATGGACAATTCAGCATGGACTGGCTGAGTCCGCAAGGTTGAAGCGGGGAAAGTTCCGGCGTGTTGGAAAGGCAAATAAAAAAGCCCGGCACCGCTTTCGCGATGCCGGGGTAATTCAGAATAGGGTGCTAATTACTTGCCGAGAGCTTGGTTCCACTGCTCAATCCGGTCTTTCTGGTCGGCGAAAAGTTCGTCGGTGGAGTCGTGAATGATAATGCTTTCGATCTTTTCGCCTTTGACGATGTCATTGACCACGTCCTGGTCGGCCTTGGATTTCACTTCACCGAAAACGGCATGCTTGCCATCGAGATGCGGCGTCGCGCAGTGAGTGATGAAAAACTGGCTGCCGTTCGTGCGCGGGCCAGCGTTGGCCATGCTCAGAATGCCACCTTTGGTGTGCTTCAGCATTGGGTGGATTTCGTCTTCAAATTTGTAGCCCGGCCCGCCCGAGCCGGTGCCGGTGGGGTCGCCGCCCTGGATCATAAAGTTGTTGATGACCCGGTGAAAGGACACGCCGTTGTAGAAGCCACGCTGGGCGAGATTGAGGAAGCTCGCCGCCGTGACTGGCGTCTTGGAGGCGAAGATGACGACATTGATGTCGCCCTTGGTGGTCTTGATGGTGATGTTGATGTCTTGCACGGTATTTTATTTAGTATGGGGTGATGAGGAAGGGCGTCGCTGTAACGGTATTTCATATCCAGCGCAACGGTAAACTGTCGTTGCTGAAACAACGTCAATCTATTGCAAACAAGAGCAAACCATTGCAAGCTTCCTTCAATGTCTCCCAAGATCGACCCTAGTCTCCACAAGGAAAAGAAGCCCGATTGGATTCGCGTAAAACTACCGCGCGATCCGGTCTTCTGGAGCACTAAGGCGCTGGTCTCCGACCTGAAATTGCACACCGTCTGCGAAGAGGCGCAATGTCCAAACCGCTGGGAGTGCTGGAGCCAGGGCACGGCTACTTTTATGATCGCGGGCGACCGCTGCACCCGCGCCTGTGGCTTCTGTGCGGTAAAGACCGCCAAACCCTTCGCGCTGGAAGCGGATGAACCGCAGCGCGTGGCCGAAGCCGTGAAGCGCATGAAGCTCAATCATATCGTCATCACCGCGGTCGCGCGCGATGACGTGGCCGATGGCGGGGCAGAACATTTCGCGCAGACCATCGAAGCAGTGCGCGCATCGAAACCATCGATCACCATCGAAATCCTCGTGCCTGATTTCAACGGCAAGGACGACGCTCTGCTTACGGTTCTCAAAGCGAAGCCACACATCTTCAATCACAATCTGGAAACCGTGGAGCGTCTCACGCCCCTGGTGCGCAGTCGCGCGCAATATCAACGCAGTCTGCAGGTGCTGAAGCGCGCAAAAGAAATGGCCGTTGAACTCGGCGGCAAAGTCGCCACCAAGAGCGGCCTCATGCTCGGCCTAGGTGAGGAAGAGAATGAATTGTTTCAGGCGATGGACGAT
>JAYVZW010000466.1:0-3244 GCA_043783015.1 Verrucomicrobiota bacterium | reverse complement strand
TGCGCGAACTGGCTCACCACGCGATCGCGCGGCATGTCAGGCGAGAGATTTGCGGCATCGAGACAGCCAATGATGGCCCCGTCCTCGCCGAGAACAGGATGATGCCGGCGCTGGCTTTGCATGGCTATCTGCATTGCTGAAGCCAGGGGATATGCGGCGGGCATGGCGCTCGTTGCCGTGAGTGGATCGGCGATATCACGCGCGTTAAGATTGCGGAACGCGGCATAAATTGTTAGCAAGGCGGAGGCGTTGGCGGGAAGCAGTTTCAAGGCGCTGATGTTTTCCGCCAGTGCGGTCACACCATTCGGCTGGGGTTGTATGGCGGCTGGCATCTGCGCCTTTGGCTGGATTTTGTGAGCAAGCCAGCGCCAGGGTTTTGCCAGCAGCATGAGGACGCTGAGAATGCCGGTGCAGCGCCGCAACATGCGGAACGGAAAAAGCCGCCAGAGATTTTTTGGCGCCAGCTCCAGCACAATTAGGAACAAGGGCAGCGCAATGATGACGGAGATGACAATGCCCCACGCTCCGAAATGTCGGTGGCAGATGACGGCCAGCGCGAGGAAAGCGGCGATGGAAAATGTGTGATGCGTGGCCATCGCTGCCCGGAGCAGGTGGTGGCGATGATCGAGCAACACGGCGAGTTTTTCTGCGGCGCGGTCGCCTTCCGACGCCGCATGACGCGCGCGCACCCGACTTACGGAGAGCAGCGCGCTTTCAATTCCAGCGAGCAGGAAAGCCGATCCAAAAAAGAGGATGAAACACAACCACATCATGGTTTCACATCTCCCATGTTTTCTTTTTTGATGCGCAGCTCTAACTGTTGAATGCGATTGCGTGCGATGCGTTTTACTTTGATGGAAACACCTTCAAGGTCGAGGATTTCACCTGGTTTGGGAAGATAGCCGAAGCGGTTGAAGACAAGACCGCTGAAGGTGTCGATGCCTTCGGTGTCGAGTTCCAAATCCAGCTCGTGATTAACTTCATCCACTCGTGTATAGCCGCTCACCAGATAGCGGCCATGACCGATCGACTGGATGGACGGCTCTGAATTCTGTGCGGGCGCGACTTTGGCGATCAAGCGCTCAATGATATTACTCCGGGCGAGCAAGCCCTCGAATCCTCCGTATTCATCCACGATAACCACGGCAGAGCTGGTATCTGGAAGATGTTGTCGCAGTGCTTCCAAGGCCGGCATGGTTTCCGGCGCGAGCACGGGTTCGCGCGATATTTTCTGCCATGCAGGGCGGCGCGCCAGACGCCACGCCGCCGTGTCCACCAAGGCGATTATGGCGTCGGCTTTTTCATCGAACACGGGGACGAAGCGCGTCCGCGCGCCCTCCAGCATCCTCGCGGCCTCGTCGTCGTTTGCATCGTGTGGCATCAACGGCAAATCCACGCGCGGCGTCATGCAGTCCTTTACCGACAGCGCTCCCAAGTGGATGATCTGTTGAAGAATGGTCGCATCTTCTGCCGTGATCGCGCCCTGTTCCTCGCGCATTTCGATAAGCGTTTCCAACTCCTCAAAATCCATTCCCAGCCTTGGCTTGATTTTTTTCGGCGTGAACCAGGCAAGAAGCTTGTTGCCAACGGTGGTGAAGGCTGCGGTGACGGGCGAGATGATGAAGCGCAGGAATGTGAGTGCTGGCAGAGTCCAGCGCACGGCGCGCTCCGGGCATCGCAGCGCGAATGTTTTCGGGAGCAATTCAATGAAGACAAATCCTATTGTAAAAATGATCGCAGCACTCACCCACGGATTCCAACCAAGAGTGCGTAACGGGCCGGTGACAAAATAAAATCCGAGCGAGGCCAGCATGATGTTCAGCGCCGAGCCTGCGAGCAAAGCCTCATGGAGAAACACCAGGGGATGCAGCTTGGTGCGCCGGGTTTCCGCGCCTGACTCCGAGCGTTGCCGCCAGGCACCCTGCTGTTCACGCAGCACCAGCAAGGCCGTCTCCAAGGCGGAAAAACTGGCCGCCAGCCCCAGCAGCAGAAGGAAAACAACGAGCAAGACGGCAATCATGGACGGGGTGGGGAGGCGGGGCGCACAGCGTTCAAACCAGCACAATCCGGGCCATCGGGCAAGCGTGCAACATCACCAGCCCGGGCTTAGTCCAGGGTGTGGATGAACAAACCGCTGCGCAGTTTAGGCTCGAACCAAGTGCTCTTGGGCGGCATGATTTGACCGGCGTCGGCAATGTCCATCAACTGCTTCACAGTGGTAGGATACATGCTGAAGGCGACAGCAAATTTTCCATTGGCCAAAATTTTTTCCAGTTCGGCTACGCCGCGAATCCCTCCAATGAAATCAATGCGCTCACTGGTGCGCGGATCGTCAATGCCGAGCACGGGGGCGAGTAAACGCGACTGGAGGATTTCCACATCGAGAGCATCCACGGGCGATCTGGGAGCGCTCACATCCCTGCCTGCGATGGTCATATCGAGCTGATACCACTGACCTCCGAGCAGCATGCAGCACTGGCCCGGCTTTGTAGGTTCTTTTATTCCATTAGGGGTCACCTTGAAGAGGCCGGAAACTTTTTGTAGAAACGTTTCCGAGGTGTCGCCGTTAAGGTCACGCACGACGCGGTTGTAGGGCAGGATTTTTAGTTCGCTCGCCGGGAAGAGCACGTTGAGAAACCAGTTGTAATTCTCCGCGCCGGTGTGCTGCGGATTTTTTTCACGCCGCTCTTGGCCCACGCGCGCGGCGCTGGCACTGCGATGATGGCCGTCGGCGACATAGGCGAGGGGAATTTCGTTTTCAAAAAGTGCGGTGATCTTCGCGCAGGTTTCCGCAGGCAGTCGCCACACCTGATGCCGGATGCCATCGGGCGCGGTAAAATCATAGGTGGGAGCATCGTGGTTCTCATGTTGCTTCGTCAAAGCCAGCACGCCCGCGTGATCGCGATACGTCAGAAAGATCGGCCCTGTGTTGGCACTAAGCGCATCCACCAGGCGCGTGCGGTCGTCTTCTTTCACCTTCCGCGTCTTCTCGTGTTTGCGGATGATGTCGTTCTCGTAGTCCTCAATGTGGCACACGGCGACGAGTCCGGTCTGCGCGTGACCGCCCATGACTTGACGATAAAGATACATGGTCGGCGCAGCCTCACGCACCAGCACACCTTCGCTCTGAAGTTTCTGGAAATTCTCGACTGCCTTCGAATACACTTGGGCATCGTAGGCATCCACCGAGTCCGGCAGATCGATCTCCGCGCGATCCACATGCAGCAGGCTCAGGGGATTGCCC
>JAYVZW010000465.1:0-3248 GCA_043783015.1 Verrucomicrobiota bacterium | reverse complement strand
TAATCGACCGCCACCTGCACTGCGCGGGTGCGGGTGCCAGCCATGTTGATCGCGCCGACATCCTCGACGGTTTCGAGGTTCTGCTTGATGAACTTGTCCGCGATATAGGATATTTCCTTGAGATCGCGCGGCGCGCTCACGCTGATGGAAATGACCGGCTGGGCGTCCACGTCGAACTTGTCGATGATCGGAGTATCGGTGCCCGTGGGCAGGGTGGAAAGGATCGTGTTGACCTTGTCGCGCACGTCTTGCGCGGCGATGTCGCGATTGCGCTCGAGCTGAAATTGCACGGTGATGGCGGACACGCCTTCGAGGGTGACGCTGCTGAGTTCGTCAATGCCTTGCACGGTGTTAATGACCTCCTCTAGAGGTTTGGTCACGCTGGTCTCCATCTCCTCCGGGGCCGCGCCGCGCAGAGTGGTAGTGACAGTGATGATGGGCAGCTCGACGTTGGGAAACTGGTCCACGCCGATGTCTTTGAACGAAAACCAGCCGAGCACGACGAGAAACAAATTCATCATCGTCGCAAAGACGGGCCGCCTGATGCAGAGGTCTGCCAGGCTGAGGCCGCGCGCGGTTTTGTCAGGTTGCGGCGTGCTCATGGTTTTGGATTGTTCCCGGTTGCGCCCGTTTGCACAGCGACCGGCGCGCCATCAACGAGCTTGCTCTGGCCGCTGACCACGACCTGCTCGCCGTCTTTCAGTCCCTCGAGAATTTCCTGCAAGCCGTCGCGCGCCCTGCCAGTGCGGACGATGAGGCCATGCGCCGTTCCGTTCTCGATCACAAAAACCTTGGTCACGCCCGCATAGCTGATGATGGAATCCTGCGGCACGACGGCCGTCGGCACGCCGAGCTCCAGCACCAGTTCACCCCGCGCAAAGCTGCTCGCCTTCAGCCGCAAATCAGGATTCTGCACGAGCGCGCCCACATTGAACGCGCGGGTGGCGGTGTTCACTTGCGGGCTGATAAGATAAACGCTGCCGGAGAAAACTTCGCCGGGATAGTTATCCACGCCGAAGGTGATGCTGAGTTCCTTCTTCACGAAGGAGGCGTGTTTTTCTGGCACTTCAAAAATGAACTTCAAGACCTTGTCATTGACGACCTTGAACATGGGTGCGCCGATTTTTACATAGTCGCCCTGGGTCGCGATACGATCGGCGATGGCGCCGTCGAAAGGGGCCTTGATGGTGGAGCGCGCAATGTTCAGCTCGACCATGCCGACGGATGCGTTCACGGCCTTGACTTCAGCTTCCCACTGGGCGGACTGCGCGGTCGCCAGATCGAGTTCACTCGCGGCCACGGCACCGGTTTTTTGAAGTCCCTTTGAGCGGATGAGATTCTGCCGCGCATTGGTCAGGTTGGCATCGGCCCGCGCGAGATTGCCCAGCTCACGCTGGAGGTCAGCCTTGTAAGTGGAGTTGTCGATCACGGCGAGCGTCTGCCCCGCTGTCACGCGGTCGCCAAATTCCACCGTGGTTTTTTGAACCAGTCCGTCAACCTCCGCCGCGATCGTGGCGCTGTCTTTGGGATACAAGGTGCCCACAATGGTGACGCTGTGATCCCACGACGCCATGCCCACGGGTGTGGTCTTGACGTTGATCGCCTCCCGTTGCGGAGCTGTTTTGGCGGGCGTCGGGGCCTGGTCATGGCAGGCGGCCAGAGTCATGGCGCACAAGCCGGAGGCGAAGAAGCTGTGTGGTGTTTTCATAAGCATCATTGTCATTTGGCGGCACCATCCAGAAACAGGTTCACAATGCGACGCGCTCTCGTGCGGGTGAGGGAACCTTCAGTGCGGAAAAGCCAGGTGCGTATCTGGTGGGATACGGTGCCAAAAAATGCGTGGGTCAGTTCGTCGGAGGTGTAGCGCACGGTAAGCACGCCTTCATTGCGACCATCGGTGACGACCCGCTTCACGAAGTTGAAAACTCGGCGACGGCGTGCGGGATTGACCGAATTCTGGGGAATTTCCTCCGGCGCGGCGAAGATGGTGGCAAAGACGAGGCGCATGAGATGCTCGTGAGCGGTGGTGAATTGAAAGATGGCGGAGGTGATGCCAGTCAAACGGGTCATGCAGTCGTCAGCCTCCTTCACTGATGATTGCATGGCCGAATGAAGCCCGTCGTAGGCGGATTCAAGGATGGCGCGGAAAAGTCCTTCCTTGCTGCCAAAGTAATAATAGAGCGTCGGCTTGGAGAGGCCGCTCACCCGCAAGATGTCATGGACCGAAGTTCCGGCGTAGCCCTTTCTCGCAAAGGCGGCGATGGCCGACTCCAGGACGGCTTCGCGGGTGGGCTTTGCCTTTGATGACATAATATACCGAACGGTAGGTATTTTGACGTCAGCGTCAAGCGACATTCTGGATGTCAGGCAAATGCGGCAGGTAAGTGTCTTGCAAATGCGGCGTTGGCACCTAGCATCCGCATCATGGAAAAATCCGGGACCTCATTCATGGCAATGGCGCTGGGCTTTACCATGTCCTGCTGCTCCTCATTGCCTCATGCGGAAATGAAAGCGGTTTCACCCGCCACGATGAAACTCCTGGAGCAAAGATCGCAAAAGCTCGATGATCTCGGCATCCGCGAGGACGGTGGCTCGCTGGTCTGCCGCGCGAACTGGTCCGCCGAAGGCCCGGTGACGGTTCCGTTGATCTGGCAACATAACCTGCCCCACGTCACTGCTTTGGTGAACGGACATCCCGTTCGTCTCATCGTGGATACCGGGAGTCAGGGCTGCGTTCTGGAGGCAGAGACGGCCTTGCGCTGTGGCGTGACCACCGTTCGCGCCACCGAGCGCAAGTTCACGCTGTCCGGCATTTCCGGCGCGGAGTCTGCCTTGTTGGGAGTTCCTGATCATGTCGAAATCGGGGACTGGAAATGGAGCCGTCTGCCCTGCCTGGTTCGCACTGGAAAAAGCGAGATGGTCGGGCCGTGGCCACTCGACCGGCGGCCTTTTGCGATCAACATTCTCGGTATGAATGCTATGCGCCACATGTGCTCGTATCTCACGCTGGACTATCCGCGGGGGCGCGTCGTTTTCGGACTCAAGGAAGATTTCACTCCGCGCACCGGCCCCATGGTCTGGAGCGTGCCGCTTGATTTTCGCGACGGACTTCCTTATGTGAAAATCAGCGATGGCCAGGCGGAGTGGTGGGCCTTGGTGGACACGGGTGCGTCAACAATGGCGGAGATGAACGCGGACATGGCTGCACGGCTCGGCTTTCAGAAAAATGCTTCGCTCTCAAACACAGC